>CALLZL010000433.1 GCA_937859575.1 uncultured Chloroflexota bacterium | reverse complement strand
CACGGGCCGCCATTGGCCGGCGTGAGCTCGCCGCCGTCGGGCCGTACCAGGCTCAGGCGTGGGTTGCCCGCCATCCAGCTAAAGCCGGCCAGGATCTGCTCGACATCACTCTCGATGACGATTGGCTGGAGCGCGACGCCGGCGCTCTGTTTGGGTGCCGGCAGCACCTTGACACCGTCGAGTTGGGCTGATTTCAGTGCCGCGCCATTCAGATACTTGCCGTTGTACTGGTCGATCAGGATGTGGTTATCATTGCCCAGGATGAAGTCGAGCCCTTCTTCGAATCCATAGTAGAGGCCGATATCAAAGCCGAGGATGACCAGTTTGCCCTTGATACCCCATTCGTACTGGGTGCAAGTGCTATTGGTGCAGAACTCACCGAAGGCCAGTTCGACACCGATACTGATATCGGAAGGTGGGATCTGCAGTTCCCAGATGTCGATCACCGCTCCTTCCTTGATGGTGATGGTAGCCTGGATCATACCGGCGAAGTGCATGGCATTGTTCTTCGGCAGCCATGTGTATTTATTGCCCCAGCCCTGGCCCTGCCACATATGGGCATAGACCCGGCCCGAGAGCCAATCACCGATGCTGATGGTCGCATCGAGGCCGATATCGATCGGGTTCCAGGCCACCCAGATCCGGCCATTGGCATTTACCATGCCCATGATCCTGGCATTGCCCTGGAATTCGAACATGCCGCGCGTATCGATCAACACCTGGCCACGAGCGGTAAAGACCCCGCCATCGCCGCCCTGGGCTGCCTGGAAGGTAACACCGACCCGGATCTGGGTGTAGTTCGGCATGATATCGACGCTGCCGTCGAGCCCGGTGAGAAACAGCCCGCTCGTCGCGATCGGCACGCCGATTGGCGATTTGAACTCAAGGTGGACACTGCGCATAGTGCCTTCGCACAGTTTGAATGATGCAGCGATCAGAGCGCTCGGGTCGCCGCTGCTACCGATATTCGGCACCGCGACCCGCACCTCGCCGCGTACGACGGTGACGATTGGTGCCGAGGGGCTGTAGCCCGGCGATTGCGGATTATCGATACAGCGCTCTTCCTGAACCGAGACGACCCCCTTGTGCCCTTCGAAACTGAAGTTCTGCTGGAAGCTGTTGTTCATAGTAGCCGGATGATCATTGCTGAACACCAGGGTTTCGCCGTCGCGAATAAAGGCCTGCATGCCGACCTGGCCGCTGGTCTTGATATCTGGCATGGCCCAGACACGGTCAACCAGGTTGGCGCTATCGTTCGGCCCACGCAGATCGATACAGCTCCCCCCGGCCCAGGGGGCCGGCGTATCGCTGGGGCGGGCACCCCCCCGCGGCAGCATGCCGGCCTGCCCGCCCCCCCTGCCCCCGCCGAGCCCGGCACTCTGGGTGATGATCGCCTGGCGAGCACGGATAGCCTCGAATTTGCGCGGTGTGATCTGAACGATCTCTTCCGGCAGGCCGTTGGGTGCGGCTTTGATATCAACACTCAGCTGATTGCCGAGCGCCAGGCTCAAACTGGCGACATCCGGTGGTTGAGGGTTGCCTGCCGCCGCGCTGGTGCTGGTCTGCACCGCAAGCCAGCCGTTAATACCCAACGACCATGTCACGCGGAAGTTCAGGTCGTGGTCGTAGGGAGCCACGGTATCGAGCCGCCGTCGCACGCTGGTTGCGGCCGTCAGCAACCCCTGGGCCGGATTAATATAGAAGTCGTACTGGCTGAGATCACCGGCGCTAAAGTCGCTGTCGTACCACGGATTGGCATTACCGATATAGGCGGGGGATGCCGGGCCCTTATTCTGCAGTACCGCAAAGGGGGGATTGCCGATGGTGCGGGTTGTACGCTGCATCTCTTCACTATGCACATGGAAGAAGCGAATCGGATTGGCGGCACAGTTGATCAGCAGGATGTCGTTGACACTGCCGTTGGCCGGCCGGTCGATCAGGATCTGGTTCTGCGATTTGTTATAGCGCACGACGCCATTGACCACGGCAACTGTCGGGGTTTGCTGGTTAGGCCCGCCGATCAACACTGCCGAGTTGAGCTGGTTCTGGGCGTTGGTTAGCCGGCTGGCAGCTGCATTTTGTTGGGCGTCGGCGTATTCCCAACCGCCAAAACTCCAGATCCCCAGCCCACCAGCCTGCTGAAAGACACCAGCCGGTGTGCTGCTGGTCGGGCATTCGAGCCGCTGGCACGAGCCGTTGCTGGTCGGGATTTCGCCCGGCCCACACGAGATCACTTCGATATTGACGCGGAAGCTAAGCTCAGGCAGATTGGGCGGGGTCGGTTGTGCTTCGCCGGCGACGGTATCGGCCGGCGATGGTGCTGCTTCCGCGAGTTGCTCGGCAGCTATCGGGTCGTTGGCCTGATCGCTCTCTGCGGCATGCTCAGGCACGGCTTCCGGCGGCGGTGGCGGTTCGTTGGTAAAGACGCGTGGCCCGTTGTAGCTGATCGCAAGCGCGTAATTCCCATTTGCCGCACTCTGGAAGATTGTATTGGTGCGGATACCGCCGGCATCCGAGGCCGGGGCCATGGTACGCGCATTCGAATAGAGGATGCTGCCGTTGAGATGCTGGAGATAGGGCTGGCCGTTGTAATTGCCGAGCCACGAATAGGTCACACGCACCCGGTTGTTGTGCTGCGGCGGCAGATTAAGATTCACCAGTGCCAATGGTGTATCGCTTGACATGGTGAAGGTGGCAGGAACCGGCTGACCGATCTGACTGACGGTCGAGACGGTCATACGCTCTTCGATCAGGCGCACATCATAGTTGATCGGAGTACTGCTCTGATCGCCATTTTCGACGCGCAACCCGAGTTGCTGGTTCTGGCCCAGGTTGCCGCTGCCACGGCCATTGAAGGCGATAAAGCTCACACTGTTGCTCTGGAGCGTCTGGTTCTCGTTGATTGGCGCCGGGAAATCACCACTGCTCGGATGTTCGAGGCGCAACTTAACGCTGCCGGCCAGTGGGATACGAAAGGTGTTGCCCTGCGGTGGGGTTGGTTGAATGTAGGCACCCTGGCCGATCCCACGACCGACCACCGCATACCAGCGGGCGCTCAGCAACGGCGCAACCCGGTAGTTGTGATGTGCCCAGTAGTATGGATCACGGTTACCGGCCGGTACGCCGGCTTCACGCGTCTGGTTCAGGCCGAGCGTCGGTGCGCTATAGAAGACCAGCATGCGCAGGCCGCCCTTCTCGCTGGCGAAGACTTTCGGCTGATCGGGTTGGGATTGCAGCAGGCTGTTGAACAGCTCGCTATCCGACCAGCTATCGGGGTTGTTGTCGAAATAGAAGAGCCCGCAGAAGCCATAACCGGCGACATTGTGATTCAGGTTGCAGTTTTCGGCATTGGCGCGCAGCAGGAAGCCGGGGTTATCGCCGAAGAGCACGCCTGGATTGGTCAGATGCGTACTGACATCCCAGGTAATTCCATTCAGTTGCTTGCTCCCCTGGCTGTAGGTCATGATCGGCGCAGTCGCGGGGGTTGGCAGTATCGCCTGGAGTGGATCGGGCTTAGGTTCGGGGGCCGGGAACGGGAACTGGCTCCAGACATTCTCGCGGATCGGGAAGGCGCGCACCGCGCTGAGCAGCGTGTTGAGGGTGACATCGTGATAGATGATGAATGGTGATGAACGGGCAACCTCTTTCCCCTGGTTGACACCATTTGGAATAGCGGTGAAGTATGCTCGGTCGATCTGGGCATTCGGCGGGAGCGAGGGCATGCCGAAGCGCACCGCAAGCCGGCTGACATACACAAACGTGCTGGGATCGCCCCAGACGCCAAGCTGTGGGATGGTCGTGCGGCGATAACTGCTGCCGAGTGTGCCGTTGGCCTGGCGGGGGTAATCGTAGGTAAAGGCGGTGGTACCGGCACGAATGATGAAGCGTGGGTCGACGATGACCGGGTACTGGCGTTCGCTTGCGGCAAGCCACTGCCATGGCACCTGTACCCGTACTTCGACGACATGTTCGTCGTCGGTAGCGCTGAGCAGGTAGCTTCCCGGTGTGCCGATGGCAAAACGCCCCTGTTCGTAGGCATACACCGGCTCAAGTTCGAGCTGTTCGCCCTGATCATTGACGAAGCTGATTGCGCCGCTTGTTGCAATGGGGAGCACGGCCGGCGCGCCATCAATGGCGATCCGGGTACCGGGTAACAGGTTGAGGTGTACCACCAGCTCAAGCTGCTGCGGATCAAGCAGATCGGGCACGGCAGGCAGCTGCGGCAGGCGGAAGCTGTAGGCACTGCTGCCGGGGGCACTCTGCCACTGATCCTGCAGGCCCGGCATGCTCCAGCTCTGCTCGTAGCGCACGATGCGGCTATCATGGCTGCGCAGGCCGGCAACTGCTTGCTGCTCGGCCAGCGGCACAGCGATCGTCTGCATGTCGCCGGTACCGGCCACCAGCAGTTCGTGCGGTTCCCAGGCGATACCCAGCCCGGTGGGGGTGATTTTGGGGATACTGGGGTGCAAATGTAGCCCGGTACGCACACTATTGCTGCTGTTGAGCCAGCCGCCCGGAACCGCCGAAAATGCCGCATCGATCGGTTGCCAGCTGCCCGACTCATCCTGATAATGCAGCGGGGTCTGGCTCTGGAGCAGCGCGAACTGCCCGTTGCCCATGTCGAAGGTCGCACTCTGGCTGGTGCGCAGTGTGGCGATCTCGGGTTTGCCGAGCAATGCCAGCGGCAGGGCATACGATGGTGCCGGTGCGGGAACAGGTTGTGGCACGATCGGCACCGGCAACGGCTCGATGTCGGTTGGCCGTGGTGGTAGGAATGGTGCCGGCTGCAGCAGCGGTGCCAACAGCAGCAACAGCATCAGTAGCCCCAACAAGGCACGTTGCGGTAGGGGTTGGAGCCCGGTGGGCGGGCGGGCGTATGGCATACTCGTCATCATCAGGCCACTCCTCCTTCGTCCGGCATGGACGTAGCGCAATACATGACCTGACTCTAGCGGGGGGGAGCATTTGCTGCATCGTTGAAATCAGTGATTCTGGTTCTCCATCTGGAGGCGGAGGGTAGAGCAGAGTAGCGACCACACTGAACGAATATAAAAGCCCCGACTGCGCCGATGCCGATTGCACAGCCACTACTGGTCATGCTACTATGATGCCAACCAACCACTGGCAGATCAACCACAGCAAGAGGCTTCATGATGTCGCACCCTGTGCGTCTGCCGACCTATCTGACGAGCTTTATCGGGCGCGAGCGCGAGCAAGAAGCGGTGTTGCTGCTGCTGCATTCGGTGCGCCTGCTGACGCTGTTGGGCCCGGGCGGCAGTGGCAAGACGCGCCTTGCCGCCGAGGTTGTGCGCTGCACGGATGCGTTTCCCGATGGGGTATGGTTTGTGCGCCTGGCCGATGTGGCGGATCCACAGCTGGTGCTGTCGACGATCGCCCATGCGCTGGCGGTGCCACTTGGCGGGGCAGTGGCATCGCTTGATGCACTGGCGGCATGGATCGCCGACCAGCGTATTCTGCTGGCGCTCGACAATCTTGAGCAGGTGGCGGGTGCCGCGCCGCAGCTGGCACAGTTGCTGGTGGCCGCACCACGGCTGACGATCCTCGTCACCAGCCGGGCGGCGCTGCATGTTGCCGGCGAGCAGCTCTTCCCACTGTCGCCGCTGCCGGTGCCGGCAAGTGTTGATCCGCGTGTTATTGCCCAGAACCAGGCCGTGCAACTGTTTGTTGCACGCGCCCGCGCGGTACGACCTGATTTTAGTCTGACTCCCAACGCCGCGCTGGATGTGGCTGCGATCTGCCGCCGCCTCGATGGGTTGCCGCTGGCGATCGAACTGGCGGCGGCCCGCATCCGCCTGCTGCCACCGACACTACTGCGCAAGCGGCTCGATCAGAGCCTTGATCTCCGGACCAGCGGGCCGGTCGATACCCCTGCCCGCCATCAGACATTACGGGCTGCAATCGATTGGAGTTACCTGTTGCTCGATCCGGTCGAGCAACAGGTTCTGCGCCGGCTGGCGGTGTTTGTCGGTGGCTGCACCCCCGAAGCGTTGGAAGCGGTCATTGCCGACGCCTCGCTCACGGGGATCGAGCTGCTCGACAGGCTGCAATCACTGGTGGATCAGAGTCTCTTGCTGTACGAGATGCTCGAGCCACAGCCGCGGTTACGGTTGCTCGAGACGATCCGGGCGTATGCCTTCGATCAACTGGTGGCATGCGCCGAGATCGACGAAGCGCGGCAGCGCCATTGTGCCTACTTCCTCCACCTCGCCGAACAGTCGATGGCGGCACTCTACGATAATGATCAGACGGTATGGCTGGATCGGCTTGATGCGGAGATCGATAATCTGCGGGCGGCAATGGAATATGTATTCGTCACCCGCGATCGTGCGGCACAACTGCGCTTTGGCTGCGCATTGCCGACCTTCTGGCGCAACCGGGGGCATGTGCGCGAGGGGCTTGCCTATCTGCGGCGTTCGCTGCAACAGATCGAGACCGAACCACAGCTGGTGCAATCCGATCTGTACGGGCAGGCTCTGATCAGTGCGGCGCTGCTTGCCTGGGATCAGGGCGAATATCCCGAAGGTCGGCGGTTTGGCGAGGCTGCCCTTGATCGGTTTCGGGCTCGTGGCGATCAGGCAGGTATCATGCTGGCACTTCGGCGTCTGGCTCTGATCGCATACAACAGTGGTGATTGCGCCGCCGCCCGGCGCTATACCGAAGAGTGTCTGATGCTTGAAGCGGAAACGTCGGCAGGGCGCGTGCCGGATCGTGCCGCACGATTGCGCTATGCGGCGATCCGGTTTCACCATGCGCGGGTGGCGTTTCTGCAAGGGATGTACCCCGAGGCCGACGCATCGTGCCGCGAGGCTTTGCAGATCGAGCAGGAGCTTGGCAATCTGTGGCGGGCTGCCGTATTTGCAACATGGTGTGCTCCGATTGCGCTTGAGCTTGGCGATCGTGCCGGCGCACGGGCGCTGGCTGCAGAAGGCATGCAGTTGGCCAGGCAGGTTGGTGCGCGGCGTGATATCGCCTATGCCATGTATCAGCTGGCCATGATCGATCTGCTCGACGGCAAGCAGGCCACCGCATCCGATGATCTGCACGAGGCGCTGGCCTTACTGCGCGAAGCCGGTGATCTGTGGGGGTGTATGATTATCCTCAATGATCTGGCGGCGCTTGACCGCACCTTCGGCCGCTACGAGGCGGCGATCGCCGCCTATCGCGAGAGTATTGCCATCCAGCAGCGGATCGGCAGCACACTCGCAACCCCCGAAAGCCTGGAGGGTATCGCCGGGCTGGCTCTTGATCTCGGCCAGTTTGAGCATGCCGCACAGTTGCTCGGGGCGGCAGCCGCACTGCGGGCACAGCTTGGAATGCCGCTGCGACCATCACAACAGCCACGGCATCAGCGTGATGTGCAGCATGCACGCCGGCAGCTCGGGGCAAATCTCTATGCGGTTGCGGTTGCCGTCGGGCATGCCATGAGCGCGGCGCAGATGCTGGCGCTGGCCCGGCGCAGCTTCCCCATCACACCGCCACACTCGGCGCAGCGCACAGCAACGCCGCCGCAGCCCCACGAACGTGAAACCCTCACCGAA
The DNA here is from genome assembly GCA_937859575.1 of uncultured Chloroflexota bacterium. GTDB lineage: Bacteria > Chloroflexota > Chloroflexia > Chloroflexales > Roseiflexaceae > CALLZL01. Next base: position 3,405 of record CALLZL010000433.1, on the reverse strand, counting down.
CGCGAAATCGAAGTGCTGCGACTGGTTGCCTCCGGCCTGTCGAACCAGGAGGTTGCCGCACGCCTGTATCTGAGCGTAAATACCGTTCAGAGCCACCTGCGCTCGATCTATGGCAAACTTGGCGTTACCTCGCGCAATGCAGCCACACGCTATGCCTGGGAACACCAGATCCTCGGGCCGCAGACGGCAGCGTAGCAATTGCCTATCATGCCGACGTAGCCGATACGCTATGCTGCATCGAATGGATGGCCCCGAAACCACGCCACCGTCCGCCGCAACGCTTCTTGCTCATCCACCGGTGGGGCATACCCCAGTTCGCGGGCGGCACGCTCACCACTGAAAAAGAAATCGACACATGTCGATGCGACGGCATAGCGTGTGAGTGGCGCGAGCGATCGGATCCGTTTTCCGGCCAGTGGTGTGATCGCTTCCCATAGATATGCAAGCAGATACGCAACGCGATATGGGATCGTGCGGGTTGGCACCGGCAGCCCCAGCGCCCGTAAGAATGGATCGAAGAATGAGAAGAAGTTGCGCGGTGCATGGTCGGTGATGAAGTAGCAGGATCCGGCGAGCGGCGATCCGGGGGCGAGCCGCTCGGCGGCACACAGTTGGGCGTGTGCTACATTCTCGACATACACATGGTTGAAGCGGGCACTGCCATCGCCCAGACGCATGCCGCGATTCGCCCGCGCCAGTTGCAGTATTGGCGGGAACCGATGCCGATCGCCGGGGCCATACACACCTGCCAGCCGCAGGGCACATGTGCTCAACTGCCCTTGCCCGTTGGCCTGTAACACATCGCGCTCGGCCAGCATTTTGGTACGGCCGTAGGTATCGAGATGGCGGGCCGCATAGGGTAGCATTTCATCACCGGCGCGGATTGGCCGGCCATCGAATACGACATCGATCGAACTGGTGTAGATCAGGCGGCGGACGCCACTGGCGTGGCAGGCTGCAATCACATGACGGTTGCCATCGATATTGACGGCCCGGAGGAGCCGATCGCTGCCGGGGCGCACATCGATGATCGATGCCGTCTGGAAGACGGTCGTGACCCCGCGACATGCCTGCGCTACAGCGGAGGGGTCGCGGATATCGCCCATGATCGACTCAACCTGTGGCACGGTACATGCTTCGCGATCGAAGACCCGCACCTGATGCCCGCGTTGCAAAAGCACGGCAACAACATGCCGACCGACACATCCCGCGCCACCGATCACCAGTGAGATTCCGTCAGTGGTCATGTGTCAAGGCGCTTTCAAGATCGCGATATGCCTGCACCTCATCGAGTTCGAGGCCCAGGCCGACCATTGCCTGCGCGACTTCCGGGCGTATTCCGGCGATCGCGACAGTAACGCCCAGTAATCGGGCGGCGCGGATCGTCTGCAAGAGGCCGAATGCCACCTGGCTGTCGATTAGAAGCACGCCACTCACATCGAGAATGAGGCGATCGACGGAACTGGTTTCGGCAGCCTGTAATGCACGCTCCTGCAAGGTTGCCAGCCGCTCGTCATCGAGTGCGCCAACCAGCGGCAAGACGATCGTCCGGCGATCAACCGGCAAAATAGGAACGCTCAGTTCGCGGATGGTTACGCGCTGCTGGGTCAGTTCGGCAAGCAGATCGGCCTGAACCGCCGCTCGTGTCTCGACTTCGCCGAGTGCATTGCGCAGATCGGCCGTCCGCTCACTCACAATGATTTCGAGCGAGTCGCGCTGTTCGACGATTTCACGCTCACGGGCCAGCGCATCATGCAGGGCGTCGCGCAGGGCGCGGCTGAACCGGGTGACGATCACCCCCAGCACGGTGGCAATTGCAACGAACCCGCTCATCACGCCGATCAGATTACTGTCGCGTGGTGCCGCGAAACCAATCAGCGGGTTGCCCGCCTGTTCGAGCAGCATCACCACCAGAATACCCAGCAGCGCGAGGCCGACGCTCCAGAAGACTCCACGCCGGCCGGTGAGGAGGCCGGCAAAGACGATCGGGAGCGAGAAGGCAAAGACAGTCGAGCCGGAACCACGTGTGCCAGTGGCAGCCAGCAGGCTGACGCAGAGCAACACCATGCTGGCGGTTGTCAGCAGCACGGCATACGAGAGCCGGCCACGCCGGAGAAGCGTCAGGGCGATGATATAGAGCGGTAGTTCGACGATAAGCAGGGCAATAACGGCCAGCGCCTGTGAAAAGGGCAGTGAAAAGAGAGGGATCGGTGATGCGGCAATCGAGACACCCATCATCACGAGCAGCAGTGTCTGCACGAGGTGGGCTTGCTGCTTCTCCAGCGGGTTCCGGCTTTCGACAGCCTGAAGCCATGCCTGCAGTCGCTCGTTCATGTTTGTGTCCTATACTTGCTGAATGCAGAGCTGCTCGGCATATTGTATCATCACTTCTTCACGAGATACGTGCTGCGAGTGCGCGGCGCACTGCCTCGGTATTGCGTGATGTCGCACGATTATCGCGCTCGAACGCTGGTTGCGGCAGGGTGAGTGCAGCGTAGAAGCGTGCAACTGCAGCATCGATCAGCGCCGGATCGGTGGTAAATAATCCTTCGAACGAGCGTGATCGTTGTTCGGGTCTGAACCCGACGGCATCGAGGGCCAGCAAACCGACTGCGACCTGTGGGCCGCTGGCGATCACACTCCATTCCTGCACCAGCGGCCAATTGCGTTCGAGCGGTACGACCGTCACATTCGGCACATCCGGCACCGGCGCATCCGCCACACCCAGTACATACACTTGGGCAAACTGCAGCGCAAAGCGGCGGTAGCGGGCGGCCTCGACCGCATAGAGCGAGAGCCGCTGGAACGTGGCAATCAGTACCGTCGCTGTGCCGCCGAGCGCTGCCTGTTCTTCAATTACGTGGCTCAGTGTAATCATTGTGCGGCGACTATGGAGCCGCAACAGTTTTCGATCAATGCCGCCTACAAATGATAGCTGTTCAAGCTGTGTCGCATGGGCGGATTGGCTACTGGAATGATCGTTTTGTTGTTTAGAAGTCACTTCCATGCTCTCCGATAGCTAGGTGCAGAAGGGTTAATCACTGGGATCGCGCGCATCTTGCGCGCATGCGGGCGAGACGCCCGCGTTCCCAGGATGCGGATAGTTCAATGTTCCTGTACTTCGCGATAATTGTCCTATGCAACCGCCTCAATAATCGTCGCGATCCCCTGACCGACGCCGATGCACATGGTGGCCAACCCATAACGCCCGCCGCGTCGGCGCAACTCGTGTACCAGCGTTGTCAGGATGCGTGCGCCGCTGGCACCAAGCGGGTGGCCTAAGGCAATCGCACCGCCGTTCACATTCACGATGGTCGGGTCGAGATCGAGATCGCGACCCGACCATCGTGAATGTGAACAGATCGGAAGAGCACACGTCTGAACTCCAGTCACTAGCTTATCTCG
>CALLZL010000432.1 GCA_937859575.1 uncultured Chloroflexota bacterium | reverse complement strand
GGCGGCAGATAGGCGCATGTCAGGTGATCGATCGTCTCCTGTCGATCCAGTTCGAACAATGGCACCTGCCACACCTGCTGTGCCGCATGCACCCCGGCAGCACGAACCAGCCAGACCGGATGCGTGGCCGGGTAGCGCTCCATCAGCGAAAGTTTGACATCCGAAGCAATACGGCGATTATAGATCTGGCATACCAGTAGCGGGCGTGTTGCCAGCGCCGGAAACGGCACCAACGGCGCACTATACGGTGCATGGCCATTGAGCTCGGCCCACGAAGGGCCATCCGCAGCCTCAGGCGGCAGCAGGTCGAATGCGTCGATCAGTTGCATACCGGGCGCAAGCGGATCGAGTTCCAGCGCCTCGCAGACCGGTTCGATAAAACTAAGGCCGGCGATGATCCGCACCTGCACCCCCGCATCGCGGCTGCGTGCGAGCAACAGGCGGGTGGTTGCCTCGGCGACCAGCGGATGGCCGGGAACCGCATACACCACCGGGTCGCCGGCATGGGCACGTTCAAGCAGGGTATCGACGATTCGCCGATAGATCGCGGCAAACCCATCGGCCTCTTCGTACAGCTGATCAAAACTCTGGTAGGCAACATGCGGCGGCAGGGCGGCAACCGTCGGGTGGCGTGCGGTACGCAGATAGAGCGCCACAGCACTCGTCAGCGCATCCCAGGCACCACGCGTCAGCAACGCCGGATCGCCCGGGCCGAGCCCAAGTATCGTTATGTTCTTCTGCATCATACCATCGTAGCTAACCCCGACGCCGGCAGCATAGCTACCGGCGTCGGAGGCGCCCCAAGGCTCGTGCAACGTCACATCCGGTAGGGGTTCGGCGGCAAAGCCGCCCCCAAAGCGATGTTTCGTGTAGATCTGGCGGCTCCGCCGCACAGACTTTACAAAGCCCTGGGAGACGCCCATCGATTCAGGTGCTCTTACGGAACCGGGAATGGTGTCGGTGTCGGGTAGGTCGGCTGTTCGATACGGTTCTCTTGTACGGCACGGGCGCGTTCATCATCAACGAGCTGCTGAAGCGCAGCCTGGCGTTCGAACTGGATCTCTTGTGCGACACGCTGTTCGATCATCATCGCCGCATCGGCTTCGCTCACCATCGGCCCATTATTGAGGGCAATCAGGCGAATGATGTGGAAACCAAACTGGGTCTGCACCGGCTCACTTGTGGTTTCGCCCGGTTGGAGCCTGCCGAACATATACTCATCGAACTCGGGCACAAACTCACCCGGCCCGATACCCTCGTAGACACCGCCATTTTGTGCCGAGCCGGGATCCTGCGACAGCTCGGCCGCCAGAGCACCGAACTCTTCGCCGGCATCAAGGCGTGCCAGCACATCGCGGGCCTCTTCTTCGGTGGCCACCAGAATATGTGCAACATCGGCACGCTGCACCGTTTCGCGCGTCTGGGCCATAACCTCATCGGTAATGCGGGCACGTACCGCGTCTTCGGTCACCAGATTCTCGCTGAGCTTTTCGGTAGCGACAATATACATGACAAACTGGCGAAACTCTGTCGATGTTTCACCCGGCAGGCCAAGCTGGTTTTTGACCGCATCATCAAGCGATCCGCCGGTTGCCTGTGGGATCTGCACCCGATAGAGTTCGAGTTGGTCGTTGACTTCGGCATCTTCTATGGCGATCCCACGCGCACGCGCCAGATCGAGAATGAGATACTGATCGATAAAACGTTCGACCACATCGCGTTCAATATCGGCACGACCGGGCACCTGCGCCCCCTGGGCCGCCTGCACGGCGAAGCCCTGTTCAATGCGCTCGATGCGCTGATCGAGCTCCTGGCGCGTCAGGGTGACATCGCCAACGCGTGCCACAACCTGAACCGGCGTACCGGCACACGACACCAACGCCAGCAGTGCAATCAGCACGCCGGCGATCAGGATCCTGCTGTTCAAAATCTGCTCCTTGTATTGTTGAAGATCATCCTGCGTTCGGGTATGTCGGGCAGCATGGTGCGCAAGCCACGACACACGGCAGGCAAGGTATCTGTGTTGCAGCTAATCATCATTGAGCGACAACACGGCCATGAAGGCTTCCTGAGGAATTTCGACATTGCCGACCATCTTCATGCGCTTTTTGCCTTCTTTCTGCTTTTCGAGCAGTTTGCGCTTACGGGTAATATCGCCGCCATAACATTTACTGAGCACATCCTTACGCATGGCTTTGATTGTCTCGCGGGCTATGATCTTACTGCCGATCGCAGCCTGCACCGGTACTTCGAACATCTGGCGCGGGATGAGTCGGCGCAACTTTTCGACGAGTTGCCGCCCCTGCCCATAGGCGGTATCGCGATGGGCAATCAGCGAGAGGGCATCGACCGGCTGGCCATTCACGAGAATATCGAGCTTGACCAGATCCGAATCCTGGTAGCCGGCCAATGTGTAATCAAGCGACGCATACCCCTGAGTGCGCGATTTCAGCTGATCGTAAAAATCGATCACGATCTCGGCAAGCGGGATGCGATATTTCAGCAAGACACGCTGTGGATCGAGATGTTCGAGTGACTCGAAGGTACCGCGTTTGCCGGTGACAAGCTCCATAATCGCACCGATATAGCGCGTGGGCGTGATCACCGAAATCTGCATGACCGGCTCTTCAATCGCTTCGATCTGGCCGACATCCGGCATCTCCGATGGATTATCGACCGTGATAATATCGCCGTTGCTGCGCAGCACCTGGTATTCGACACTTGGCGCCGTGATGAGCAGATCAAGATCGTACTCACGTTCGAGGCGCTCGCGCACGATCTCCATGTGCAGCAGGCCAAGGAAACCGCAGCGAAAGCCGAAGCCAAGCGCCGCCGATTTCTCGGGGGCATACGAGAGCGCGGCATCGTTGAGCTTGAGGCGTTCGAGCGCATCACGCAGATCGCCGTAGGCATTCGACTCAACCGGGTACAGCCCGGCAAAGACCATCGGCTTGGCCGGCCGATACCCCGGTAACGCAGCCGTTGCCGGCTGTACTGCAAGCGTCACGGTATCGCCAACCTGACATTCACCGATCTGCTTCAGGCCGGTAGCGATATAGCCGACCTCGCCGGGGCCGAGTTCATCGGTTGGGGTCATGACCGGGCGGAATGTACCGATTTCAAGCAGATCAACCTCGACCTGGGTGCCCATCAACAGGATCGTATCGGATGAGCGCAACACGCCATCGACAACCCGAATATAGGCAATGACCCCTTTGTACGGATCATAGTGTGAGTCGAAGATCAGCGCCCGCAGCGGCTGTTCGAGCATACCGTGCGGTGGTGGGATACGTTCAACGATCGCTTCGAGGAGCTCGGCGACCCCGAGGCCCTGCTTTGCCGAAACTCGCATAACATCTTCGGCGGGCAGGCCCAGCACATGCTCGATCTCCTGGGCAACATGATCCGGATCAGCACCCGGCAGATCGATCTTGTTCAGCACCGGAATAATCGTCAGATCATTTTCGAGCGCCATATAGACATTCGCCAGCGTCTGGGCTTCGATTCCTTGCGAGGCATCCACCACAAGTACCGCACCCTCGCAGGCGGCCAGGGCCCGACCGACCTCGTAGCTGAAATCAACATGGCCGGGGCAATCGATCAGATTCAGGCCGTATGTTTCGCCATCAGCGGCGGTATACTCCATATGCACGGCCTTGGCCTTGATCGTGATCCCTTTTTCGCGCTCGAGATCCATGGCGTCGAGCATCTGATCGCGGCGTTCACGCTCGCTGATCGTACCGGTTATTTCGAGCAACCGATCGGAAAGGGTCGTCTTGCCGTGATCGATATGGGCAATGATCGAAAAGTTACGCGATTTACTCTGCTGAAACATGCGGGCTGCTGCTTCCAGTTCTGATCACCGCGCTCGGGTGCCGTACGGAAAACGCGGCCGGCCGTGTCACTGGCGGTGGAATTCTTGTGCTTCTCGCTGCAGCAGTATAGCAGAAGCGACCGCCGGTCGCAAAGTATTGGGCGGGATTCACGCGCGTGCGCTGTCGCGATCACCCACTTGGCGAGCGGGGCAAAGGCCGCCACACACCCTGCACACCCATGCGTCTTAGCCGACATTTCTTATAGGATGCGCGCCAGGATCTGCTTGAAGGGCAGCTTCAGCGCCATGATACGGCGGCGTTCGCTTTCGTCGATCCCGCCAAGCAGCCGCAGCGCCACCAGATAACCGGCGGCGGCGATCACCCCCAGCACCAGCAGGCTCAGCGCCGCCAGGGCTTTGCCGGCAAACCCGCCGGCGGTGGCCGGCAGTGGCCAGTAGGGTAGTAGCAGCAGCAGCGGTATGGCGAAGATCGCCGCCGCCCCACTAACCCGCACGAGAAAGCGCCATGGCAAGTGCAGCCCCATCACCCGCCGCACATAGCCGAGCCCGACCAGCCGCGAGAGGATGCGTGCCAGGCCAACAGCCAGTGCCGCGCCGATCAGGCCGAAGCCGGGAACCAGCAACAGCAGCAGCGGAACACTGACCAGTGCCAGGATTCGGGCGATGATCACCGGCCGATAGCGTTCGTAGACCATCAGAACATTATGCGGCACGCTGATCAGCGACTCGAGGAACGTAAAGCCGATCAGCAGGTAGATCAGCACGATCGCTTCGGTATACTGCGGGTAGAGCAGATCGAGCAGGCGTGACGCCAGCAGCGCCAGGCCAACACCGGCCGGGATGAGAATCAGCGCGAAGATGCGCGTCAGCCCACCGTACGCCTCCTGCAGCGCCGCCGCGTCGTCGCGCCCTTTGATGCGCGCCAGCAGTGGCGTGACCACCCCACTGAACGGGATATAGGCATAGCCGAGGTAATCCTTGGCAAACTTGTAGGCAAATGCAAGCAGAGCCACGGCTTCGAGCGGCATGCCCAGGCCATACAGTACAAAGGTGAGGAACTGTACATCATAGAACCATGTTGTCACCTGGATGAAGTACGAAACACCGGCAAAACGGGCAAAACGGCCAGCCAGCCCCGGATCAGGCACGGCATCGGCGGTTGCCAGCGGGAGCTCACGGGCTGCCATGAGTGATTGCCGGCCGGCGAGCAGCACAGCGACCACCGGCGTGATCACCATGCCGAGCAGGACTCCGCTCAGGCCCCAGCCAAGCAACAAGAGGGCAATGATCAACAGCGGCTGGATGAGTGTGACCACAATCGTGACGATATTCCAGGCGCGCTGCTTGAAATAGGCGGTGAGGAACTGCATGGCCACATCATACAATGCACCGAAGAACACCAG
>CALLZL010000431.1 GCA_937859575.1 uncultured Chloroflexota bacterium | reverse complement strand
CGCTGATCGCCGCCGCCGACCGGCGCGCACAGATCCAGATCATCCATAATGGCCGGGTGCTGGTGCGTGGTCGCGGTGCGATTCGCCACAGTGTCGTCGAGCCGGGAATCTATCGCCTTGAAGGGTATCGTGGCAGCCGCCCCTGGCTCTACAGCAACCCGATCTTCCTGGAGCCATAATGCCTGCACACCTCGCGCTCCGGCGCGGCGAACTCCCACTGCCGATCTTTCTGCCCGATGCAACCGTCGGGGTGGTGCGTGCCACCGATGCCGGTGATCTACAGGCGGCAGGCGTGCAGGCGCTGGTGATGAATGTCTTCCATCTCATGCAGCGCCCCGGCTCATCGACGATTCAGGCGCTTGGCGGGTTGCATGCCATGGCGAACTGGAATGGGCCGATCATCACCGATTCGGGCGGATTCCAGGCCTATTCACTCATCCGGCAGAATGCGAAATTTGGCCGGCTCAGCGATCAGGGCATCACCTTTCAGCCCGAAGGCGCCGAGCGCAAGTATCAGCTTACACCCGAGAAGAGCGTACAGCTGCAGCTCGCCTATGGTGCCGATGTCGTGATCTGCCTCGACGACTGCACCCATGTCGATGACAGCAATGCCGAGCAGCGGCTTTCGGTCGAGCGCACGATCCGCTGGGCACGGCGCTGCCGAGCCGAGTTTGATCGCCAGCTCGCCCAGCGCCGGCGCGATCCCGGCCGGCCGCAGCTGTTTGCCGTAGTGCAGGGCGGTGGTTCAACCGAGTTGCGGCGGGCGGGTGCCGGGGGGCTGCCCGGTTTCGGCTTCGATTGCTTTGGGGTTGGGGGGTGGCCGCCTTATGCGCAAGGCCATCTGCTGCACGAGATCCTGCATTATACCCGCGAGCTGATTCCGCCGCAGTTCCCAATGCATGCCCTCGGGGTTGGGCATCCCACCAGTATCGTTGCCTGCGCCCGCATGGGGTACGACCTGTTCGATAGCGCACTGCCGACACGTGATGCCCGCTCGGGTCGCCTCTATCGCTTTGCCGATGCAACACCACAGTTGCGCGGCGATTGGTGGCGCTACCTGTATCTCGAAGATAAAAAACATACCAAACAGACAGAACCGATCGATCCCGGCTGCGACTGCTACACCTGTCGCCATTATGCGATCGGCTATCTGCACCACCTGCAGCAGATCGGCGATACCCTTTGCTACCGGCTGGCGACGATCCACAACCTGCGCTTTATGGTCCGCCTGATACAACAACTACGGCTGGAGCTGCATCCATGAGCAGCGACGATCCACGCCTCGACGAACTGGTAGCGGCAGTCTGCGCCGGTGCACGCTATCGCGATGTTGATCCGCTGCTGGTACGGCGTATCGGCCGGCGCGAACTCGCCGCTCGCCGTACGCTCAAAGAAGCCGTCAAAGAGACACGCAACCGGATCCACCAGGTCGGCGGTGCGTTTCTCGACGATCGGCCGGCCTATGCGGCATGGCTCGCACGGCTGCACGCCGCTGCCCCCGCAGGCAATGGCCCACACAGCAGCTTTGCCGCCGTCTGTGCCGATATCATGCGCCACCATGCCTCGACCCGCGAACGCCTGCCGGGCATAGCGCATTTCTATACCCAGATCTTCAGTGGTCTGCCTCCCATCCGGCACATACTCGATGTTGCCTGCGGCCTCAACCCGCTGGCACTCCCCTGGATGCCGCTGCAGCCTGCCGTAACATACGAAGCCTGCGACATCTATGCCGATATGATCGCATTCCTTACTGAAGTGCTGCCACTCTGCGGTGTCGCCGGTAATGCATTTGTGCATGATCTGGCCGCCGTTGCACCACAACAGCCGGTCGATCTCGTACTGGCACTCAAGATCCTGCCAACTCTCGAACAGATCGAGCGAGGGTCGGCGTTGCGCCTGCTGCGCGGCCTCAACACCCGGCAGATCGTCGTCTCCTTTCCAACCCGCACGATCGGCGGGCGCAACAAAGGAATGGCAGGCAGCTACGACCGCGACTTTCGCGCCCTGGTC
>CALLZL010000430.1 GCA_937859575.1 uncultured Chloroflexota bacterium | reverse complement strand
CAGGGCCGCTATCAAGGGCCGTGGGCACCGCGTGGTCCTGCCGGAGGGGGAGGACGAGCGCATCCTCGCCGCCGCAGCCGAAATGGCGCGGGCAGACCTGGCCCACCCGATAGTGCTGGCAGAGGACCTTGCGGGCCACCGATCTGCCGCAGCCGCCGGAGCAGCTCGGCACCGATCGGTTCGCCATGTGCGGCGCGGACAAGGAAGGTGGTGCGCTCTGTCTCAGGGAGCAGCGATACCCAACGCTCAATCGGCTCGTGGGTTACGGTGAGCGCTGGGCTGGCCTCGGCCGCGGCGGCGATCAGATCCTGATCAATCGCGAAGAACTCGGCAAACGCCTGCAGCGCCGGGTCGAGTTGGCCCAACCCCGGCGGCACTGGCGGCTCGCTGAGTGGTTCGAGCTCCTCGGCTTCCGCTTCGGCTATCCACGCAGCCTGATCCGCCGCGCCACACAGCCAGAAGAGGTAGAGCGCCCGCAGATCGCCACGCAGGATCGCTTCACGCAGATGGATCAGCAGGTCAAGCAGCCCTTCGCCCTCGATCCAGCCGTAGCCCTCCTCCTCACGGATCTTCAGGTTCAGGATGATATACTGTGGCGTTATCAGAAGATCGAGTAGTATGCTCTCCTCATCGCCGAATGTATAGGGCCTGAGCTGTTCAATCGCGACGGCGCTTCGCGGCAGACGGAAGGCCAGTTGTTTTGAGCCCCAGTTGGCGATATAGAGCAGGGCGTCGAAGTGCTGCTCCAGCACCTTCAGGGGCTCACCGCGAAAACCGCCGTAGGAGTAGTTGAATGCCGCGCGGGTCGCGCTCAGCTCCACTCGGCTGGAGAGCTTGCGCATCGTCGCCTGCTGCTCGGTGGTCAGCAGCCGGTCGATGGCCTGGAACTCGTAGTATTGGTATTCGCTCATAGCTCCCTCGGTGGCGATGAACTCACACAAATGCATGCTTTTGGCAGGCATGCTACCATAGAGTCGATCCCTGGTCGCAACATACAGTGCGCTTGTTTACACGCCGACAAGCTGGATATCACAACTCAGGCTATTATGGTAGGGGGATGACTTTGGCATCCCGGAGCTGAGCAGAGAATGATCGACGGAGCGCGCTCACAGCCTCTGCCTCTGTGCCGCCCTGGGCTGTGATGTCGGGCCAACCGATCAGCGAGGCAGTTACCTTGCCCTCCGGCTTGTTCTCAATCAGCACATACATCGTCATCGTCATTACCCTCCCGAGGTGCAGCGTCTGTGGTTATTGTAGCACACGAACAGGTGTGTTGCTCTTTGGCTGATCAGAGCACGCTATTCCGCACTACGCCGCCTGCCGGGGAACGTACCTCCGATCCAACGAGCGCAGCACGTCGGCCCAGAAGCGTTTGCGGAACGCCGGCGGGTGGCAGGGGCCGTCTTTGCCGTTCTGGAAGCGTTCTGAGTGGATGATCAGTGACTCTTCCTCGATCAGGCCGCGCCGCTGCGCCGCTTCCTCCAACGGCCCGCGCAAGTACCAGTTGTCGAACCGGTGCTCGCCGTCGTCGTTGTTGCGCGTGAACAGATGCCGGAGGCTCTCTGGGTGCCAGACCACCGCGCTGCCTTCGTGGTTTACATTCGGGTGGACGCGGTTTTGGTGAGCATAGCACGCAGGCGGCTCACCTACTATCCATCACCAGGACGATCACGTATCATGGCTTGCTTACATACGTTAACTTCGTCAAACTACAAAGGTGAGCGCTGATGTGGTATCATAAGGCCATCGACATCTGCGGTGAAGCGTAGGCATCACACTCAAGAGCGGCCTGCTAACATGCCTTGATGATGGATCACGACCATCTCCAATTTGATCTGCGCCAGTCGGCCAGTGTACGGCTGCTGAAGAGCCCGAATGCACCGCTGATTCTCAGTTTTTTACACCGCACGTTCAAGCGCGAACAGCGCGCCTCCGTCTCCTACGCGGCACTGCTGGAACGGCTCGACGCAACGCTTGAGGCACTCAACGAGCGCAGCCCTGGCTTGTACCCACTTGGTGCTGCCGCCTACCTTAAACAGTGGAGCGACGATGAGCACCAGCTGATCCGCATTGTCGTGCGCGGTAGCGATGACGAGACGACCGTGGAGCTGACTGCCGACGCTGAACGGGCGATCAGCTGGGTCGAAGAGCTGTACCGGCGCGAGTTCGTCGGCACGGAGTCGCGCTTTTTGGAGATCTTCATCGTGCTGGAGGAAATTGTCTCCCGTAG
>CALLZL010000429.1 GCA_937859575.1 uncultured Chloroflexota bacterium | reverse complement strand
GGAAGTGAGCGGCGCGCTGGCCGACCACATCGTCGAGCGGATCGCCTTCAGCGTGAATGGCCCGAGCGACGAGTACGCGATCGAGGCGCTCTTCCCGCCCAGGAAGCGCTTCCCCCAGAAGGAGATCATCGCTGGGAGTAGCGCCAGCCTGTACGACCAGGTCCAGAAGGACTCCAAGGTCGAGGAGGACTTCGTCGCGCAGCTGAACGCCGACCCACAGGTAATCTTCTACTTCAAGTTCCCGCCGGCCTTCAAGCTGCACTTCCCAAAAGTGATCGGCAACTACAACCCCGACTGGGGCATCGCCCGGCGCAGCGACTCCGGCAACGTGGTGCTGCACCTCGTGCGCGAGACGAAAGGCTCAGCTGACCTGAGCAAGCTCCAGTTCCCCCACGAGCGGCGCAAGATCGAATGCGCCCAGAAGATCTTCCGCGAGCTCGGCGTGAGCTACCGCCACGTCACGGGGACGACCCAAGGTTGGTGGGAAGATGGAGAGGATGTAGGCGTTCAAGGCATTGCAGACCTTTGATGGCCTCTCAGCAGGCCTGGTTAAGACATGAAATCCTGATACAACATGCAAGACGACATCTCGAAAAATCTCGTCCCAGCAACTGAAACCGGCCATCGTAGCCTCATCAAGGCGATCGCTGAAGAGCACGCAGCCCTCCCCGCGTGGGTTGAGGATCTTGTGCGCGAGATCGGCGAGAAACTCAACCGAACTGACATCCACTTCGCTGCCGAGCTTGTCCAAAATGCAGAGGATGCAGGCAATCGATCAGACCAGGATCGCGTCGAGTTGCGCTTTCTCATCGAGGAGGGCCGGATCATCGTGCAAAACGATGGCCGGCCTTTTGATCAAGACGATGCCGCAGCAATCTGTCGTGCAGCTGCATCAAGTAAGCGTCACTCGCCAAACCAGATCGGGTTTCTCGGCGTTGGCTTCAAGTCAGTTTTCAAAATCACAGATGTACCTGAGATTCACTCGAACGGCTATCATTTTCGAATAACGCGCTACATCCATCCGTCCTGGATCGACAATCCGCTGCCAGTCCCCGATGCAGACATGCACAGCGCCTTTGTCTTCCCAGTAAAGCCAAGCATCAATCTTGCCACTCTCAGTGCGGAATTCGATCGGCTTAAGCCAACAATGCTGCTCTTCCTCAAAAAGTTGAAGAGTATCGCAATCGAAAACCGGGTGACTGGTCTGACAAGCATCGTCGAGTTGCGTGAAGGTGATGCGGGCAATGCCATCCTCGATTCGCTTCAGGGTCAGCAACGCTGGCGCATCGTGACACTCACTGACTGGAATCCGCCTCTTGAATTGCGTCCCGACGAGAGGAAGGCTCATAACGTCGTTGAGATTCGAGCGGCCTTCGCATTGAGTGCCGACGGGCAGTTTGAGCGTCTGCCATCTAGCCTCTTCTTCGCTTTCTTACCGACCGAACAAGAGACAGGGTTGGGATTTCACCTTCAGGCTGATTTTGTCCCAACCCTCAGCCGTGAGAGCATCGAGGATAGCCCCTGGAATCGAGCGATTCTGACACAGGCAGCGCTCGGACTCGTGCAGCAGCTCTGCATCCTGCGCGATGAAGGCAGGCACAGCGTCGATATTTACAATCTCGTGCCTCTTGAAGGAGAGACGCGCGATATTGCCACGATTGTGGCCCACGAGGCACGGATACAAGCCCAGAACGAGCGTCTGATCTTGACCCGGAGCCAGGGGTGGCTGACCGCCTCAGACGCGTATATCCCGCAGTTCGTGGAGCTACGCGAGCTGCTCACTGCCGATGATCTCAGCCATCATTACGGCTGTCCGGTCGACTTTGTGCATGCGGAGATACGGGATCGGGCACTCGTAGTCGTCGAGCAGCTCGGCGTCGAAACCTTCGGCATCCCCGATCTCATCGAGGTATTGGCTGATGATGAGCGGATAGCAGAGCGCGGCAACACTTGGTTGGTGAGACTTCTGGTCTTCCTCTACGAACGGCGAGACGAGGTAGGGCTCGAACTCTTGCATCAGCTGCGACAGATTAGGCTCCTACCTCTTGAGACAGGGAGTAATGCGGCGGCTGACCCCGATCTCAACAGCCGGCCTGTCTATCTGCCGCTCAAGAACGATCTTGCAGGGAGCTACGATCTCTTCAGCGCCCACCTGGATCTGATTGCACGCGGCCTGATTGAAGCTGGGGCAAGCGCAGGGTATGGCGAGCAACTGCTTCGTGCAATTCGTTGGCTTGGTGTCAAGGCGTTCGAGCCGGCGATCGTGATCGATGAGATCATCCTGCCCATCTTCGAGCCTGAGGTAACCACCGGACTCGATCACCAGCGCCATACGGCCTATCTGGACTTCGTGCGGCGTCACTGGCGTGAATATCAGCAGCCAGGAGACGAAAGTGCCGAAGAGAAACAGCTCATCGCAGAACGTCTACGACGAGCCGCTGCCGCACTTCGCTTCAGAATTGAGCACAACGACGATGGCTTCGCGCTCGCAGCTGCTCTCGCACTGGGCAGCGCATATGCTCCCGAGGAGAAGCTGGAGCAGCATCTCCTCGATCTTGCTGGCGTGCAGTTTGTCAGTAGCGAGTATGCTGAGGCCGAAAAGAAGGCGCGGAAGAAGAAGCTATTCACCGGATCATCGTGGCGCGAGTTTCTTAGTGATTTGGGGGCGCTGGACCGATTGGATGTTGTTCGGGTCGTCGATACAATCATACTTCCACAATTTCAAGGCGAAGGCTGGAAAAACAATAACTGGTTCAGTCTGACCAACTTCTTACGGTTTCATAGTGACGACTACGAGCGTGAGCGACGGAAGCAGGCCTCACACGAGAAAGATCCTTTTGCTCTAGTTCGGACACAAATCTGGGTTGCTAGTACACAGAGAGAACCAGTCTGGAATTTCTACCATCCTGCTGCCCTGTACTTGCCCGTTATAGAGGTAGATGGCTTTAACATACCCCAAACCCTTAGTTCAGTACTCAGCCACTACTTTGTGGATTTGGGCGAATACATTGAGCGTTGCAGAGCCGACCAGAATGGTCTTGAAGCAGATGAACTTGAGAAGGGCTGGCTTAATTTATTCGGTCGTATCGGTGCTCAAAAATACACACCTGCCAGTCTGATTGAGAAAGTAATTCTGCCTGCTTATGAGCAAGGTAAGTGGGAGGCGCTCGATGCGCTTCAGCAATTGCAGGCACTCGATTTTGTGCGACGTCACTACTCGTCCTTTCTTGACGCAATGCGGCAGAAAGGTGTCGATGATGAGCAGACAACCCAGCGGCTAGGAACAGCTCTTCGATTCTTGGCTCGATCCGATACGACAACCTACTGCCTCGCCTCTGAGCTATTTCTGTCCCAGCCATACGCGCCGGAAGACAATCTCGAACAACAACTGGCGGGCTTGCCCGGGATCCAGTTCATTGATGCTTGTTATGCCGATCATACGAGCCAGAAGCCTCTTGTGGGGCCGTCCTGGAAGGAATTTCTGGGTAGACTCGGCGCAATCTATCGCTTCGAGGTTGTCCAGATCATCGATCAGACAATCCTGCCACAGTTTGCCGGCGATGCCGTCCCAGACGGATGGTTTGAGCTAACTGATTTCATTCGACAACACCTTACCGCTTATGAGATGTGGCACGCACGCCAACTTGAGGGAAGATACTACTATCAGTCTCCCCATCCTCTGGCCAAGCTACGCGAAGAGTTGTGGATTGCAAGCACGCAGGTACGCGATGGCGAGCAGATGTTTCAACTGCCTACATCTCTCTATCGCTCACGACCATATTGGGATGCTTCTGATATCCAGCTTGCCTTTGGCGACTTGTTGGCAGGGAGTTACATTAGTGAATCATATTGGCAGCGAAGCACCGAGGGTAAGAGTGAAGAGGAGCGCAGGAGCATAGGGCAGGGGTGGCGATTGTTATTTGAGAAGATAGGTGTACGGGAGTATTTGCCTCTGGATGAACGTGTGGTGGAAGAAGTTTGGTCGTACCCCGGAAGAGGGATTACCTGGACATATATTTCCGGTACTCGGTCTGTTTCAATCCATGATCATTGGAATTCAGTCGCTGAAAAACTACTAAAAAGCTTTGCAGCAGCCAAGCGGCCACCAATTGTGCAAGCAAGGGCCTTGCTTCGGATGCTTAGCCGCCAGTGGGACGATCACTATCACGTCCGTCTTCAGGGAAGCTACCATTGGTTCTACTATTCGCCCCAGTCAAAGATGATCCCTTCAGCCTTCGCGGCGTTGTTACGGTCACACAATTGGATTCCAACACTAGCCAATACACTGGAATCCCCCGGTACGAGACTCTTCTCTCGAAGGCTTGAGCAGCACATTGGTGACCCTGCGCAAGTTTGTGCCGAAGAGGTGCGCAGTGCCAATTTGCGTTCGTTCCTCAATATCCAGGACACGCTCACCGCTGACGATGTGCTGGAATTACTGGAGAAAGCCAGGGCCAAAGATGAGCCAGTCGCTGCGCAGATGCAGGCGCTCTACAAGTGGCTGCAAGAGCAATGGCCAAAGCTGGATGAGGCAACTCAACATCGCTTGACCAGGGCGTTCAAAGAGCGTGAAATCATCTTTCTGCCCGGCACTCAACCGACCTGGCTTAATTCGGATCAGTGTACCTGGCAAGCTTCGCCTTTGAAGATCGTCGCAGCTTATGCCCCATCACTCGCCAATAGGTACGATGGCTTGCGAACACTGTTCGTCGACTATCTCAGGATTGATGAGACACCAACGCTGTCGGATATTTTTAATGCAATTGTTGCCCTACATGATCAGAAACCTCTCGCCGAAGATCAGTTGAAAGAGATTCATGATTGCTATGTTGAGATCGAAGAACGCCTGAAGTCAGACGCCCAACATGAGATCGTGAAGCAGTATCTTAGTGAACCTGTCTGGCTTTGCACGGACAGGAAGCTACGCCCAGCCCCAGAAGTATATGCTCACGACAACGTGACGGTGTCGGAGTTGTTCGGCAGTAGCGTCCATTGTCTGTGGGTGCCACCAGGTGCACCATTTGGGGCACTTGACCGAGTCTGGTCAGCTTTTCAGATTAATCGACTCTCCGAGGCAGTGCCTACACCCGAAGCGCAATCTATTGCTGCTACTGCCGAGCCAGTTGATGCGTGGTCGCATCGTCTACAGTTGCTCATGGGGTATATCACTCGGTACCTGTACACCTACCAACACAGCATCTATCAGCGGCTCTGGGCCAATGGTGTCATAGAGGTGATTTTCCGGCTGAACATAGTAGCGGTTGAGGGGAAGATAGCGGTCAATTACCGATTGCCCCATAGCGAAACTGCCTCCACGACTCAGCCCATCTTCGTCGATCTGAACAAGGGATTCGTCTACCTTATCCCAGACCTGCAGCTCAGTGATCTTACGCTTGCCCAGGAGCTCGTACGAGTCCTGTCCGCAGATCGTGAACTACAGAATTTCGTCGAGGGCCTCCTTCTGCGGATTGACGATCCCAACCTTGATAGATTTATCAAGCAGAAGAATCTTGTCGAGCTTCCACCAGAAGTGCTAAGGGAGATGCAAACTTGGGAGGCAGCGATTGCGCCAGCTTTGGAGGGCGATCATGAGAATTCTACCCCTGCCGGCCCTAAAGCAGTTTCATCGACAGATAGTTCTCCAGAGACAGCTTCCAGCCATCGAGTATCAGCGGAAGATTCCTCGGGGGATGTGACCCAAGCGACCGAGGAAGAAGATTCCTCGGGGGATGTGACCCAAGCGACCGAGGAAGACGTATCGACCTCTGATACCGACATTGAAATCCCTGGACGTAGCGAAGTAGCTCGAGCTGACCAGACAACAGGCAATACTCCAGTTGTAACGGATGCCTTAACTCGGGTCGAAGATAGGCAAGAGCGGACTGAGGCTGATAAGTCCTCTTCCCCGATGCTTGAAAAGCGCCCTTTCATTGAGGAGGCTCAGCACCATCAAGATATCCCAAGTGCCTTGATACAAGGCGCTCTGCCACGAAATAGAGAAGCAGATCCAGTTATCGAACCAGTTACTGCGTCACGAGAACCTGTCGATGCAGATGTTGAAGACAGTCTGTCTCCCAAGAATGGTCGGACGGGCTCTACGGACGAAAGTAAGCTCGAAACGAGCGAACGGCCGGCTACAACAATGACTGAGCCACCCTCTGTATCATCAGACCCGGCAGAGCTGACAATACCAGCGACTAAGGAGGCTACGAACGGATCAAGCGAAAGACGCCAGGAAAACTCCCGCATCGACAACGGGACAGCATCCGAGCAAAGTACAGACTCAAGGGTCACCCGTGACCTATCAAACTCGACCCCTACAGATAGTGGGTTGATCGGCACTGCCAAGAGAAGATCAAGGCTCGTCAGAGGCAAGTCCAGACAAACAACACGAGAAGACAGACATCGTCCACGATTACGCTCTTACGTTGAGCGCCAAGCTAGCGCCAATGATCAGACTCGTGATGACGATAAGGGAGAAACGCAGGCTGAACGCGAACGAATTCAGCGGGCAGGTGAGAGAGCCGCCCGTAAGTATGAAGAGTCCCAGGGACGTACTGTTAGGATCCACCCGCACAACCATAAGGGCTGGGACATGGATTCCCTTGGGCCCGACCGAAGACATGTTGTGCGGCGGATTGAAGTCAAAGCCACCCGTTATCCTTGGGACGGATGGGGGGTAGGACTAACCGCAGCAGAGTTCGAGGCTGCACGTCAGTATGGCGATGAATATTTCCTTTATGTTGTTGAACAAGCACTCGATCCTGACAGAAGCAAACTGCATATCTTTCAGAACCCGGCAAAGCTGATTGGCGAATACCGCTTCGACGACCAATGGAAGTTAGCGGCACACGATACACGGCTTGTAATTGACATTCGAAGTGTCCGTGAACAAACTACGGGAATGATACAGCCTGAATATATATCAGGCGATCGAGATGGCCGTAATCCCTCTGCACAAGAGGTGTTATCTTCTACAGGCCGAGCGAATGGCTTGTTGATCGAGCTGCTCCGAAGAGCTGTAAACCAGTCCCTAAAAGTCGATGCATGGGTCAACCTCAGTACCGTTGGTAGTACGATTCGACAGATCCAACCAGGATTTAATCCTACAACGTACGGCTACACTGGCTTGCTCGCCCTGCTCAAAGCACTGCCTCGAGAATTTGAAATTCGGCAGGAGAGCACGGGAGCTTTTTCGGTTCGGTGCCTGCCAAAGTAAGTTGCAAGATATCTGATCAATGTCTTGTTTCTGAGCAAAAAGACTCGCATAAACTTTACTTATGCGAGTCTATGAGAGCCTCGGCTGAGAACCCCGTCCGCTTGCGGCGGGGGTGAAAGCCGTCAGTGCAGCAGCGTCGATCCTATCGGCGAAACGGAAACCCTGGCGAAGCCACCTGGACTCGCGGTTCCTCAGCGAAAAACGTGTGGCGCTGGTTATCTGCGTCGAGCAGTGAGAAAGCCTCCGGCGCTTGCGCCGGGGTCGTTTACTCAACCCGGCCACCGTCGTGTATACTGGCAACACATGTTCTGGTATTGACGGCGGGGAGGGCGGGTATGGATGGGTTTCCAGCGCTCGGGGAGGTGCCGGCCGCCGATGATGGGGCGCAGACTGCGCTCGTCCCCAGCCAGGCGATGCCGGCCGCGCTCAGCCAGGCCGCGGCGGCGGCCGACCGCGCCGCGTCGTCGGCGCTCTTCGCCGAGTGCCGCCGACAGCTCGCGGCCCGCACCCGCTGCGCGCACGACCAGGACCTCGCCCGCTGCGCGCTCTACCTGGCCGATGTCAGAGTCGCCGTCGGTGCGCTGGCGGCCGAGCCGGCAGCCTGGGCCGGCTTCACCTGGGGCCTCGTCGAGGGCTTCAAGCGCTGGATGCTGCGTGAGGGCTACGCCCTGGCGACACTCAACCGGACCCTGGCGACAATCAAGTCCTACACGCGGCTCGCGGCGCAGGCCGGCGCGCTCTCCGCTGAGCAGGCGGTGCTGATCGCCGCAGTGAAGGGCTACGGGCGCAAGCAGGGACGCAACCTCGATGCGGATCGGGCCACCACCCGGCGCAGCGCGAAGAAGCCCCAGGCCGTCAGGCTCTCGCTCGCCCACGCGCGCGCGCTCAAGGCGCAGCCCGGCGATACGCCGCAGGGCCGGCGCGACGCGCTGCTGATCTGCCTGCTGCTCGATCACGGTCTGCGCGTCGGCGAGCTGGCCGCGCTCACGGTCGGGTCGGTGGATCTCGCGGCCGGCACGCTGACCTTCTACCGCGAGAAGGTTGACCTGACCCAGACTCACCTGCTCTCGGCCGCCACGCTGCGCACCGCCCTGGCCTACCTCCAGCATGATCGCGCCGGCGCCGCTACAGAAGAGGCGCTCCTGCTTGGTAGCCGCAGGGGCGGTGGGCTGCACGGCACGCTTGGCGTCCGCTCCATCCAGGCCCGCGTGCAGCTACTCGGCGTGAGCATCGGGCTCAAGCAGCTCTCTCCACACGACCTGCGCCACTGGTGGGCTACCGCGGCGATCGCCGGCGGCACCGACCTGCTCGCGCTCCAGGAGGCCGGCGGCTGGGCCTCGCTGGCCATGCCGCGCCGCTACGTCGAGCGGACGAAGATCGCGAACGAGCGGGTGAAGCTGCAGGTGTAGACAGGGACGCTATGCGAGATCATGATCAGGTCGAAGCGGCGATCTTTTTCGCAACGCCGGCAGCATTCGAGGCCTGGCTGGAGGAACACCACGCCTCGGCCAGGGAGCTATGGGTCGGCTACTATAAGAAGGATTCTGGCCAGCCCAGCATCACCTGGCCGGAGTCAGTCGATGAAGCGCTCTGCTTTGGTTGGATCGATGGTCTGCGGAAGACGATCGACGCGCAGCGCTATCGCATCCGCTTCACGCCGCGCAAGCCTGGTAGCAACTGGAGCGCAGTCAACGTCGCGCGGGTCGCGGCGCTCACGGCCGAGGGGCGAATGCGCCCGGCAGGGCTGGAAGCGTTTGAGCGCCGGCGCGATGAGCGCACGGCCGTCTACTCGTATGAGCAGCGCCACGAGGCGACGTTTGATGCGGCGTCTGAGGCCCAATTCCGGGCCAACGAGGAGGCCTGGGCCTTTTTCGCCGCCCGCCCGCCCTCGTATCGCCAGGCGGCGATCCGCTGGGTGATGAGCGCGAAGAAGGAGGAGACGCGCCAGCGACGCCTGGAGACCCTGATCGCGGACTCAGCTGCCGGGCGGACGATCAAGGAGCTGACGCCTTCGAGCAAACGGCGCGCTGCGATGGAGCCATCTGAGGGGGATGGGCAGGCATGACGCCGCGCATCTACACCATCGGCTATGCCGGCTGGGCGCCGGCCGCGTTGCGCGATCATGTGCTGGCGCTGGGCGCCACGCTGGTCGATGTGCGCATCGCGCCGACCTCGAAGTCGCCGCAGTGGCGCAAGGATGCGCTGGCCGCGCTGATGGGCGCGGCGTACCGCCACCTGCCGGCCCTGGGCAACCGCAACGCCTTCACGGGCAGCCCGGTCGCGCTGAACGACCCGGAGCGCGCGCTCCAGCCGATCGCCGCGCTGCTCGAGCGAGGCCCGGTCGCGCTGCTCTGCGGCTGCGCCGATCCGCAGCGCTGTCACCGCAGCGTCGCCGCAGAGTTCCTGGCCGAGCGCCTTGGCGCTGAGGTCGAGCACATCCTTGCGCCTGAGCGACCGGCGCGGCCAGATGACCAGCTGCGGCTGCCAGGGTGGGAGTGATGTACCACGTTGGCTGAGCGTACCGCCACGTGTCGTTCAACGGGAGGAAATACTATGGCGCTTCGGCGTATGGACAACGTCGGTATCGTGGTTGAATCCCTCGATACCGCCATCGCTTTTTTCACCGAGCTTGGCATGACGCTCGAAGGGCGCGCCACGATCGAAGGGGAGTGGGCCGGGCGCGTCACCGGGCTGGGCCACCAGCAGGTTGAGATCGCGATGATGGTCACGCCCGATGGCCACAGCCGGCTCGAGCTCTCGCGCTTTCTCACCCCACCGGTCGTCGCTGATCACCGGAACGCCCCGGTGAACGCGCTCGGCTACCTCCGGGTCATGTTCGCCGTGGACGACCTCGACGAGGTGCTCGCCAGGCTCCGCACGCGCGGCGCGCAGCTCGTCGGCGACGTGGTGCAGTACGAGGCCTCGTATCGGCTCTGCTATATCCGTGGGCCCGAAGGACTACTCATCGGGCTCGCCGAACATCTCGCGTGACGCGTTCCAGCAGAGGCACAGAAGCACACGTGCCGTAACAGAACGCCTGCTGGGATACGCTGTTCAACCAAGAGAGAGAAGGGAGATCGATGACAACCACCGATGGCCGCTCGCAGCTGCGCCGAAGCGGGCGCGAGATGGTGATGCCGACCCAGGCGCTCATGCTGCGCTTCCGGATCGAGCTCCAGGAGAGCGACCCGCTGATCTGGCGCGAGATTGAGGTGCCCGGCGACTACACCTTTTGGGATCTCCACGTCGCCATCCAGGATGCGATGGGCTGGCTCGACTACCACCTGCACCGCTTCACTATCTTCCGCCCGCGCTGGAGGCGGGATCGGGTCTTCGGTATTCACAATCTGAGCCAGGACTGCGACGACCCGCCAGGCTGGGCGCACCAGGTCGCGTCGATGTTTACCTTCCGCAACGACACGGCGCTGTACGAGTATGATTTCGGCGACGACTGGCGCCATACTGTGCGGCTGGTTGATGCCGTGCGCCGCGACTTCAAGCTCCGCTACCCGCGCTGCGTCGGCGGCGAACGGGCCTGCCCACCAGAGGACTGCGGCGGGATCCACAGCTTTGGCGAGATTGTCGCCGGCCTGGCGACTAGGACCCTCGATAAGGATCTCCGTGCGTGGCTGCCCAAAGGCTATAACCCGGCCCGCTTCGACCCGGCCGCCGTGCGCTTCAGCGACCCGGCCCGGCGGCTGGCGTACAGCTGGTATGGCGACGCTGAGGCAGGAGATGACCCGTTCGGGGTGTAGGCCAGCGCTCACGCGGCACGCCAGCGTCCTGCTGACCATCCTGCTCTGTGTGCCAGGTACACCTTCGGCAGCCGCTGTCGCTCAGTCAGCGCTCCCAGATCGTCGCATCCCGCAGTAGCCGACCAGCAGATGCCACAGGTCGCCAACCAGGGTATGCCGCAAGGCGGCCTGGCCCGTGCCGGGGCCGTACCAGGTGAGCAAATTATCGACGAGCTCGTGAACCGTGAGCCAGTGGATCCGCCTCGTCGCGAGGATCGGGCCAAGCTCGCTGCGGGTGGTTTGCTCCAGCGCGTGAACCACGAACAGTCGATCAAAATCATCGCTTCCGAAGATCTGCACGGCCTTGTCGAAATGCTCCTGGCGGAGCATCGAGAAGTGGGCTTTTTGTCCCTTCGGAATCCAGCGCCCATCGCCAAGGGCTGTCACATCGGCGCGCAGGCGCTTTGCGAAATCCCGGCCGGCAGAGTCAAAGTCGTGCTCGTCCTTCGTTTCGATGATCGCCCGTGTGATTGGGGTCCCGTCAGGAAGCTGCCAGGGCGTACCATCAGGTCGCATCGCGACCAGGTCAATATCGGAGTTGCCGTTGGGTACCCGCACAGCGACGGACTCGTCGATCAGGCAGCCGTGGCGCGCCTGGAGCCAGAAGCGGGTGAGTTCGCCAAGCGCGTTGCTCCGTGCAGCCATAGAAATCTCCTCGTGAAGTGTCTGGCCTCATTGCCCATCGTGCTTCCCCTCAAGATAGCCGTTATCCCAGCGAATCTCCATGGGACGGCTGATCCCAGGAAGCGAGATCGGAAGAGCACACGTCTGAACTCCAGTCACTAGCTTATCTCGTAT
>CALLZL010000428.1 GCA_937859575.1 uncultured Chloroflexota bacterium | reverse complement strand
GCCCCGCGGAGGGCGATGGGCGGGGGCCACGGGCGGTCTGGCGGCGGGCACGCCATACCCGCCATCACTCGCTCGACAGCCTGCCGCGGCTGCTTGGTGCGCTGCTCGAAAACCCGATTGTCGAGCGGCTTGGCGATCTTCGTGTGCCGACACTGGTGATCAGTGGTGCATTCGACACAGTGGTGCCGGTGGCGCATTCGCGGCGGGTTGCGGCGGCCATCCCCGGGGCCAGGCTGGTGCTGATACCTGGAACGATGCATCATCCAATGGATGAAGCTCCGGGTGCGTTCAGCCGTGCGCTGGCCGGCTGGCTTGCCGAGAGTGGGTGATGATGTGGAATGGGGGCGCACAACGGTGGCCGTGAGCGGCAGTACGCCGGTGCGTCTCAGTGTGATCGATACCGGCCCGCCGCCGGATGCCGCATACGGCACACTGATTTGCCTGCATGGTGCAGGAGGTGATGCCGAGCAGTGGCGGCATCAGATCAGCCATTTTCGCCACCGTTACCGGGTCATCGCCCCTGATCTGCGTGGCCATGGGGCCTCGGATGTGCCGTATTCAGCCTATTCGCTCGAAGAATTCCTGGGGGATTTCACCCAGTTGCTCGATCACCTTGCAGTAGAACCGCCGATCATGCTGCTGGCACACTCCTTCGGCGGCCCGATCGCACTGACGTTCGCTGCCGCCCAGCCACAGCGCATCGCCCGGCTGGTGCTGATCGCAACAGCCCCCGAAATCCATCTGCACCCGCTCTACGAAGCCATGCTGAAGTTACCGCTGCCATTGCGGATGCTCGAACGGCTGCGGCCGCTGGTAGCACCCAAACTCGGTGCGCCATTGTTCGTCATTCAACGCGTGCTGGCAGGCACACTCTTCCCCTGGCGCGGCTGGGGGCTATTGCCGTCGGTCGTTACACCGACCCTGATCATCGGCGGGCAGTTTGATCTCCTGGTGCGCCACGACGCATTGCAGCGGATGCGCAGCGAACTGCGCGAGGCCCGCCTCGAAATTGTGCGCTATACGCGCCACCTGCCGCAACTTGAGCGCCCACGCGCGGTGAACCGCCATATCGAACAGTTTCTTGAGCGCCGCCGCAGCTGGCGCGACGAAGAAGAATAATCCACACACACGGCAGATGTGGTACCATGTTGCCACGGAGGACACAACTTGGCACCATTCTATCGCGATCCGCGGCTGGCCGGGCTGCTGGCCGGGCTCCGCTGGCGGGTACGCCCTGAGCATTATGCACTGGTTGGCCTCGATGCCCGCGAACAGATCGTCGCGCTGCGGTTGCTGGCCGGGTTGCGTGCAACCTTCTGGCAGGTCACCGTCGAGCCCGAGATGATCACGCTGCTGGTCGAAGAGCGTGACTGGCGCGATCTGGCGCCTGCATTTACCCGGCCACGGGTGCAGCGGCCGATGCGGATCATCTCGTTCGATATAGATCTGCCGCCTGATCTGGTCGGCTTTATGGCAATGCTCACCGATGCGATTGCAGCCATGGGCGTTTCGCTGCTGGCCGTCTGCTCATTCAACCAGGATCACCTCGTCGTTCGCGAACAAGATCTTGATGCTGTCGGTGCCGCACTTGATCGACTGGTAACAGATGCGAGTGAATAGTGCCCCGGCACACTGATCGCTGCGAGGTGCCGCCTGAGGCTCGGGTGTCGGCAGGGTATGGTGTCGTGATCGCAGCAAGCGGAGAACGCCATGCAAGGGCGCATGTGGCTGGCGCACTACGATCCCGGTGTACCGGCGCTTATCGATCTACCGCAGCTGACACTGCCGGATCTGCTGGCGCGATCGGCACGGCAGCACCCCCAGGCTGTGGCAATGACCTTCTATGGCCGTTCGATCAGCTACCGCGAACTCGATACCCTGGCAACCCGGTTTGCGGTTGCGCTGCAGGCCGCCGGTGTTATACCCGGCGAGCGGCTGGCGATCATTCTGCCGAATGTGCCGCAGGCGGTGATCGGCTACTATGGTGCGCTGCGAGCCGGTGCCGTGGTTGTATTGGCGAACCCGATTGCCGAGGCGGGGAGCCTGGCACGCCAGATCAGCGATTCCGGAGCTCAGACGATCCTGGCGCTCAGTATGTTCTACCCGCTGATCAGCGCCGTGCGCGAAGCCGGCCCGGTCGAGCGGGTTATTTTTACCAACCTCAAGGAATTCCTGCCCCCCTCGCAACGCCAGCTCTTTACCCTGCTGCGTCAGGAGCGCGAAGGGCATCGGGTTCCCGATGCCGAAGCACGCCAGGCGCTCTGGATGGCGCATATGCTCGGTGCACCGGTTGCACCGGCGGCACTGCCGACCCTTGATCCGGGCCGGCCGGCAGCCCTGCTGTATACCGGCGGTACCACCGGCGAGCCGCGTGGTGTATTGCACACCCACCGTAGCCTGGTCGCCAATGCGTTGCAGGTAGGTGCCTGGGTGCCGGATGTGCGTGCCGGTGCCGAACGGATCCTTGCCGTGCTGCCCTTTTCGCATGCCTATGGCATGACCGCCTGCATGAACCTGGCAGTCGCGCTGGCTGGTGCTCTGATCCTGCTGCCGACCTTCGAAACGCTGCATGTGTTGCATGCCATCCGGCGTGAGCGGCCGACGATCTTCCCGGGTGTGCCACCGATGTATGCGGCAATTACTGATGTGCGTGATGTTCGCCGCTACCGGCTTTCATCATTGCGGGCATGTATCAGCGGTGCCGCACCATTGCCGATCGAAGTGCAGGAGAGTTTTGAACGAGTGACACGGGCGCGGCTGATCGAGGGGTATGGCCTCACCGAGGCCGGCCCGGTGACGCACGCCAACCCGCTTGGCGGTAGCGGTAGCGGCGGCTATATGGGTGTGCCGCTTCCCTCGACCGAAGCGCGCGTTGTTGATCCGGCCAGTGGCGTCGAGCTTCCGATCGGGCAGATCGGCGAGTTGCTGGTGCGCGGGCCGCAGGTGATGCAAGGCTACTGGGGGCGGCCCGACGAAACTGCCGAGGTGATCGATAGTGATGGATGGCTGCGTACCGGCGATCTGGTGCGCATGGATGCCCGTGGGATGTTTCAGATGATCGAGCGGCGCAAAGAGATGATCGTCGCCGGGCGCTATAATATCTACCCGCGTGATGTTGAAGAAGTGCTGCACGAACACCCCAAAGTGCTTGAAGCGGCAGTGGCCGGCGTGCCGCGTGCCGAGCAGGTCGATCTGAAAGCTTTTGTGGTTTTGCGTCAGGGTGAGCGCGCCAATGCCGACGAGATCATCGCCTTCTTGCGCGAACGCCTCAGTGCATATAAAGTTCCGGCTGCCGTCGAATTCCTCGATGCCCTGCCACGTTCGTTGATTGGCAAAGTGCTGCGGCGCGTCTTGATCGAGCGCGATCAGCGGTAACGGTGGGTGGTGCGGCTAGTGGCGCACGGCTGCGGCGCGCTGTTCGATGAAGCGTGCCAGATCGCGGCGGCTGACCATGCCGACGAGGTGTGAGCCGTTCAGTACTGGAAGTTGCTCGACCTCGTGTTCGAGCAGCAGGTGCAGTGCATCGCTGGCGGTCGTATCACCGGTGAGCGCCACCACCCGTTCGGCGGGAGTCATCGCCTGTTGCACACTGGTCAGTGGCCACTGGTGGGTGGCAAAGCGCCGCAGATTACGCAGAGTCATCATCCCCAGCAGCGCTGGTGTTTCGGGATCGGTCTGTGAGACGACAGGAATACCGAAATCGGCCTGGCCGAGCACATAACTCCCGACGAACTGATCGAGGCGCAGATCGGGTGCCACCGAGCGGTAACTGCGCTGCATGAGATCGGCGACCCGCACATCGCGCAGTGCGCGGCGTAGCGCCACATGGCGGTAACCATCGGTTGCACCGTTACCGATGAAGAAGCCGAGGAAGCCGATCCAGATCGCATTCGGCAGATCGTTGCGGGTCAGGCCATACATTACCGCCAGCACCAGCAGTGCCCAGCCGGTGCCGCGGGCGATCCAGACCGCGATACGCCCCGCCGTGAGCTCATCGTCGCTGAGGAACCAGAAGACCGCCCGCAGCGCCCGCCCACCGTCGAGCAGATGGCCGGGGAGCAGATTGAAGAGCGCAACGGCGATATTGGCGGCTGCCAGATGCATTGCAACCGTCTGCACGACCCGGTCGGCGACGCCCCACCAGATCAGGCCGGCCAGCAGGCCGAGCAGCAGATTGACGATCGGGCCGGCAAGGGCAACCCGCAGTTCGCGCCAGGGGGCGGCATGCGTATCGTCGATCTCGGTTGTGCCGCCGGGGGCGTAGATCATGATGCGGAAGACGCGCATGCCGCAGCGTTGCGCGACGAGCACATGGCCGATTTCGTGCAGCAGGAGCGAAAGCCAGAGCAGCAGTGCCACAACTGCCGCCAGGGCATAACCGCCCGGCAGTGAGCCGTAGAACGGGCCCAGGAGGACAATGACGGCTAGTAGTGCCGGTAATACCAGCCAGTGAACCCGCAGCGGAACCCCGGCAATGTGGCCCATGTTGAAGAAGAAGCGTGGCATAGATCCTCGCACGCGGTGTCAGGTGCAACCGCGTATGTATCATACCATTTTCTCTTTCGTTGCTGCATCGGCTCGGCTTCAGGGTCAGGGCTTATGCATTCTTTTACACCGTAGGGTATTGGGGCTAGAGCTAGTGCAGAATGGTTGATTATTGGGATCGCGCGCATCTTGCGCGCATGCGGGCGGAACACCCGCGCTCGCAGGATGCGGATGGTTCAATCTTTCTACACCTGGCTCTAGAGCGTCAGCCCGCCATCGACCGGAATAACCGCACCATTAATAAAGCCGGCGGCGTCGGAGGCGAGGAAGACATACACCGCTGCCAACTCCTCGACGCTGCCCATGCGGCGCAGCGGGGTGCGTTCCTGTATGGCGGCCACCACCTTCGCCGGTACCGATTGCACCATGTCGGTGGCGATGAAGCCGGGGGCAACGGCATTGCAGCGGATGCCATGCGGGCCGAGTTCGCGCGCCCAGGTCTTCGTCATGGCGATCAGGCCGCCCTTGGTAGCCGCATAGTTGCTCTGGCCGAAATTGCCGTAGATCCCGACAATCGAACTGACATTGATAATGCTGCCATGGCCCTGGGTGATCATCTGTGGGGCGACGGCCCGGCCACACAGCCAGGCGCCTTTGAGGTTGACATCCAGCACCGCATCCCACTGTGCTTCGCTCATGGCCGTCAGGCGCGCATCGCGGGTAATACCGGCGTTGTTCAGCAGGATGTCGATCCGCCCGCCCCAATCAAGGGCTGTGGCTACTGCGGCGGCCACCGAGTCGGCCTGTGTAACATCGAGCGTCACGGCGCATGCAGCGTTGCCGATGGCCTGCGCTACCGCCGTCGCCGCAGTGGAATCAATATCGCCGATAATAACTCGGGCACCTGCAGCAGCAAAGGCATGCGCCGCCGCCCGGCCGATACCACGCCCACCCCCGCTGATCAGGGCGATTTTGTTGTGAAGTTGCATGGGTTCTCCTTCGTACAGGCTGTGGCAACCAGGGTTATGTCGGGCGCTTGCCCGGCCACGGCAGATACAGAGCCGGGAGTCGGCATGGTGAAGTACGACCTCATTTGCGGCAAGCCGGCCCCGA
This sequence comes from uncultured Chloroflexota bacterium, assembly GCA_937859575.1. Lineage (GTDB taxonomy): Bacteria > Chloroflexota > Chloroflexia > Chloroflexales > Roseiflexaceae > CALLZL01. Next base: position 6,194 of record CALLZL010000428.1, on the reverse strand, counting down.
CTCTACCGTAGCAGTTTCGATCAATGATACGCCGAAACTGGTACAATGGGGGCAGCAAAACGAGAAGCGAGAAAGTGCTATGCGAAACGACAATGCGCTGCGCGATGTCTTGACCGGGGCGTTTTCACGTGCCGCACTTCAGGCACGCCTCCAGCAAGAAGTCGATGAGTTCAGCCGTTACGCCAAAGCATTTTCGCTGATTGTGATCGATATCGACCACTTCAAGAGCGTGAATGATGTCTTTGGCCATACTCGCGGCGATATAACGCTGCTGGAGTTTGCAACCCGGCTCCGGATGCACACACGCATGGCTGATCAGGTGTTTCGCTATGGCGGCGATGAGTTTGTGCTGTTGTTGCCCCACACCGATAAGCCGAAGGCCCTGATTTTTGCGCGGCGGCTTCTCGAAGGGATCTCGCTCCAGCCATTCGATGGCGATCCACCGCTGTCGCTTTCGGCAAGCCTGGGGATCGCCACATGCCCGGAAGACGGGCGCGACCCGCAGCAACTCTTCGAGGTTGCCGATCGGCGGCATCTGGTTGCCAAACGTGCCGGGCGCAACCGTGCGGTTGCCGATGATCGCCCCGATTCGCGCCAACAATCGCTCGAACAGCCGTCGCGGCTGCTCGAACGTGATCGCGAGCTTGGCCATGTGCAGCAGTTTCTGGCTGCCCTGCCCGAGCACCGGCGCGGCATGATTGTGGTGAGTGGGGTGGCCGGTGCCGGGCGAACGCGCTTTCTTGAAGAGGTGCGCCGGATTGCCGGGATGCAGGGCTACCTGGCGATCTCGTTGCAGGGTGGCCCGGGCTTACGCTACCGAGTGTATGGCGCGATCTCCGATGCGATCAGTGACGAAATGCCCTCGCCGGCATTGGGCGCCGATGCCTTTGCTGCTGCGATGATTCGTGCGATCGAACGTGAACGAGCGGCCGGGGTACTCATTACGCTCGACCAGGCACACCAGATTGACCGGGCGACCCAGCAGTTCCTCCAGCGCCTCTATCTCAATGTCGCCCTGCCGCAGTTTGCGGTCGTTGCAGCGGTCGAACCCTCCGATCCGCCGCTCGATCTCTTGCGTGAAGCAACCTACCAACTGGCACTCGCACTCACCCCGCTGACGCAGGCAAGCGTGCAGATCTGGCTGCGCCATAGCCTGCAGTGGGATGCACCCGAATCGTTTGTTCGCTGGTTTCATCAGCAGACATCCGGCCTGCCGCAGCGGATCCAGGCTGCATTACCGTTGATCATCGATGCACAGCTGGTACACGCCGACGACGAAGGATGGTCTGTCGAGCCATCGTATACCGATTACCGGCTTGCCGAGCTGCTTGATCAGAAACTCGCGCTCCCACCGCACAATCTGGCGCAGAGTATGCCGGATCTGATCGGCCGCGAGCACGAACTGCGACGCTTGCGTTTGTTGTTGCAGCATGCACGGCTGGTAACGATTGTCGGCCCGGGGGGGATGGGGAAGACGCGCCTGGCGCTGCAGGCGGCGGCCGAGAACATGCAACAGTTTGCCGATGGGGTCTTCTTTATCTCGCTCTCGGCGGTCAATACGGCCGATGACATCATTCCAGCGATTGTAAGTGTGGTGCCGTTTACCATGCGGCCCGATGGTCTGGCGCAGTGTGCCGAAATGTTGCGTGGGCGCGAGATCCTGCTGGTGCTTGATAACTTCGAGCATCTCATGGCCGGTGTGCATCTGCTCGAAGCGCTGGTGGCGCAGGCGGGCAGCATCCGCATCCTGCTGACGGCCCATACCCAGATGAATGCCACCGATGAAGAGATCGTCGAGTTGAGCGGTCTGCCCTACCCCAGCCATATTGATGATCCGCATGTCGAACAGTACGACGCCGTGCAGCTCTTTTTGCATTCGGCCCGCCAGATGCATGCCGCTATTGTGCCGGGAAGCCGCGACATGATCTATGTGGCGCAGATCTGCCGGCTGGTGGAGGGGATGCCGCTCGGTATCGAACTGGCTACCGCCTGGATTCCGTCGGCCGGGCTTGATGAAATTGCCGCCGACATCGAGCGGAGTGTCACGAGCCTCAATAGCGAGCGTTCGGATGTTCCGGCGCGCCATCGGAGCCTGCGGGCGGTAGTCGAGTCGTTCTGGCATCAACTCTCACCCGACGAGCAGGTGATTATTCAGCGCCTCTCGATCTTCCACGGTGGTTTTGATCGCTATGCAGCACAGATTATTGCCGGGGCGTCGCTCTTCTTTCTAAACGCACTGGCCAATCAGCGCTACCTGGTGCGCACGACCCAGGGGCGCTACGAATTTCACCAGTTGCTCCGGCAGTATGCAATCGAGGTGCTGCAGGCGCAGCCGGAAGAGCGTTCGCGGCTTCACGATGCCCACTGCGAATACTATATGCGGCTGCTCGAATCGCATGCCGATGCGCTTGCGCGTGCCATGCCGGCTGCTGTTCGGGCTGTAAGCGCCGAGCACGAAAATCTGCGGGCGGCCTGGCGCTGGGCTGTGGCGCAGGTGCGGATACACGCGATTGTTCGCGGTGCACCTGGCCTGACATCCTATCTTGCGGCATTGGGGGCGGTGGTGGAAGCGGAAGCATCGCTGCGCCTGGCGATCGATTATCTGCGCATCCTGATCGACGAAGACGACGACAAACCGGATGATCGCGACATGACGCGTTATACCCTGGCGATCCTGTATACCGAGCATGCACGTACCCTGATCGACCTCGGTTCATTCGATCAGGCACTTGTCAAGGCGCAGCAGGCGCTGCAGTTGGCAAATGCGATTCGTCAGCCTGCGATCATGGCGCAGGCTCACCTCTGGCTTGGGCGCGTCTATCGGTTTCATGGGGCGCTCGACGAAGCCCACACCAATCTGCAGCAGGCGTATGAGCTTGCCGAAGCCGAAGGTATGCCGGCAACGGCAGCCCAGGCGCTCTACTATCAGGGGTATGCAGCATATTACTCGGGCACCTACGACGAAGCACTAGCGCACTACGAGGCGTCGCTGGCACGTCAGCGCCTGGTGCAGAACACCCCCGGAGAGAGCAATGTTGTATCCAATATCAGCCTGGTCTGGATGCAGTGCGGCTATCAAGCCGAAGCGCTGCGGTTTGCCAATCAGGCAGTTATGCTCGCCCATGCTTCCGGGCATCCGATGAGTCGTTGCTGGTCGTTGATCTGTCGGGCACTGGTGCAGCATGATCGTGGAGCCTATGCCACGGCATGCAACGATGCCCAGGAAGCGGTGCGTACCGCCCACGAGGCCCAGAGCAGCGGGATCAGCCTGACGGCCCATCTGGTACTGGGGTATGCCCAGCTTGGTGACGGCCGCTTCGATGCTGCCGAGGCAACGCTGTTGCGGACACTCGACATGGCTCAGGCACATGCCATGCCGGTTGTGCAGGCTGATGCGATGGTCGCACTGGCCGATATCGCACTGGCACGCGGGGCACTCGATGTAGCCCGCAGCTGGATCGATCGAGTCGGTGAGCCGGATGCGGCTGCGTATGCCAATCGGTCGCATATGCCGTTGCGCTATCTGCTGACAAGCTGGCGTGTGTTGATGAGTTGTGGCGATCCACGGTCGGCCTCGCTGCTCGCGGCAGTTGAGCAGCACCTGGTAAGCCGGGCGCAGCGGATCGGTGCTGAACAGTTGCGTGAACATTTTCTGAGCAGAAGCCCGATTGCCAGGGCGCTGATACAGGTTCATTCGCGCGTCTGAGTGGAGAAACTCCTTGGAACCCTGGAAACGTACCCTCTACATTCTCTTTGTCGGCCAGGCGATTTCGGCGGTTGGGTTTGCGGTATTCTTCCCCTTTCTACCGTTGTATGTTGCGGATCTTGGAACCAACACCGGCTTGAGCCTCGAATTCTGGGCCGGGATGGTCTTTGCCGGTCAGGCGCTGACGATGGCGATCGCGTCACCGTTCTGGGGTACACTGGCCGATCGGTATGGGCGCAAACCGATGATCGAGCGTGCCATGTTCGGCGGTGCGATCATCATTCTGCTCATGGGGTTTGCCCGTTCGGCAGAAGAACTGGCGCTCTTGCGTGCAATTCAGGGGGTTATCACCGGAACGATCTCGGCCGCCAATGCACTGGCTGCCTCTACCGTCCCGCGCCACCGCATGGGGTATGCGATGGGCATGCTCCAGGTGGCGATGTGGGGCGGGGTGGCGATCGGGCCGCTGATTGGTGGCCTGATTGCCGATACCTTTGGCTTTCGGGCGGCATTTATCGCTACGGCTGTGCTGCTGCTGATCGCCTGGGTGATTGTGCGCGTCGGCGTACACGAGACCTTCACTCCGCCCGATCCGAGCATCCGCCGCCCTGGCCTGCTGGCTGCCTGGCGCATCATGCTTGGTCGTTCCGGTGTGGCGGTTGCCTATCTGGTACGCTTCCTGAGCTGGCTTGGCCCAACCATGCTGATCCCGATTCTGCCCCTCTTTATTCAGTCGATCTTGCATGGTTCGGAGCGGATCAGCACCTTCACCGGGCTGGTGGTCGGTATTTCATCGGCGACCGGTACGGCATCGGCGCTCTTCCTGGGTCGGTTCGGTGATCGGCGCGGCCACCGGCGGGTATTGATCGGTAGCGGCCTGGTGGCGGCACTCTTCTTCCTGCCGCAGGGATTTGTGACGGAAGGGTGGCAGTTGCTGGTGTTGCAGGCGATCGCCGGAGCCGCCCCCGGCGGTATGGGGCCGGCGCTGAGTGCGCTGCTGGCACAATACACCCCGCCCGGTGAAGAAGGGGTCGTCTATGGCCTCGACAACTCCGTCTCGGCGGCTTCGCGTGCGGCAGCGCCACTGCTCGGTGCCGGTATTGCGATCTGGTTTGGCCCGGCGGGTATCTTTTTCGCTGCCGGTCTGATCCTGTCATGCACCGTTGCTCTGGTGGCACTCTTCCTGCGCGATCGGCCGCCACAACCGGTCGTGACAACGCCAAGCCGCCCATAGAATGGCCGGGTTGGTCGTACGAAGCAGTGCAGCCCAGCAGCCCTACAGCAGCAGGGCTGCACCCCCCAGAATCCCTACGTCGTCGCCGAGGGCGGCAGGCATAATAGCAAGCGCCGGGTCGAGGGCGCGGCGTGCGGCAGCTTCGCGTACGGGTGCCAGCAAGCGTGCGCCGGCGCGGGTGAGGCCGCCGCCGACCACCACGCGGCCGGGGTTGAGCAGGTTGGCAGCCGAGGCAATACCGATGCCGATCCATTCCATTGCATGCTGCCAGATCTCATGGGCAAGCCGATCGCCGGCTGCCGCCGCTGCAGCAACCGCCTGTGCTGTGAGGGCATGCGATGGTTGTGCGTGCAGGGTGCTGCTTGGCGTCGCCGGATCCGCAAGGCGCAGACGGGCATCGCGGGCGATCGAGAGGCCGGAGGCGAGCGATTCGAGGCAGCCGTTACGGCCACAGGGGCATGGCGGCCCATGCGGCTGTAAGACCATATGCCCAACTTCGCCGGCCCAGGCATGCTCGCCACGATGCAGCCGGCCACCGATGATGATCCCACCACCGATCCCGGTGCTGAGCGTCAGGTAGAGCAGATGCTGCACGCCACGCCCGGCGCCGAAGCGATATTCCGCCAGTGCAGCAGCATCACCATCGTTGGCGATGGCTGCCGGTACACCGAGCGCTTCTTCAAGCTGCTGCGCCAACGGGGCGTTATCCCAGCCGGCAACATGCATCGAAAGGCGCACCGTGCGGCCGTCGGCCTCAACCGGCCCGCCGAAACTGACACCTACCCCTTCGACGGGGCCATGAGCGGTGATCAAGTCATGCGCCATCGCCAGCATGGTTGCCAGGCTCGCAGCGGCACCACCGGCCGGGGTCGCGCTGCGGCGGCCGGCGATAATACGGCCATCGTGCTGCACAAGACCAGCGGCGAGTTTGGTGCCGCCGAAATCAAGCCCGAGCAACATGTTCCGCCCTTCCGTTATGCACTACGAATGCGTTCACCCAGGCTCACCGCCAGCGCATGGCAGATCGCGATATGCACATCTTCGACTTCGGGCATCAGGTGGCTGGGTGCCACGAGCGATACTGCCGCCAATCCGGCTAACCGGCCGCCATCGAAACCGGTCAGGCCGATCGTCGGCGCGCCCTGGGCATTGGCCCACTCGACGGCCCGCAGGACATTCGGCGAATTGCCGCTGCCCGAGATCGCCACAGATCGGAAGAGCACACGTCTGAACTCCAGTCACTAGCTTATCTCG
>CALLZL010000427.1 GCA_937859575.1 uncultured Chloroflexota bacterium | reverse complement strand
CCGTCATTTACGCCACTCGCATTGCCGGCAGTGACAGTACCGCCGGCCTTGAACGCCGGGCGCAACTTCGCAAGCGACTCCAGTGTCGTCTCGGGGCGCGGATGTTCATCGACGGCGAAATGGGTCGGCGGCTGCCCTTTGCGCGCCGGCGGTATCGTCACGGCAACAATCTCTTCGACGAAGCGGCCGGCCGCCTGTGCCGCCGCCGCACGTTGCTGGCTTTCGAAGGCGAAGCGATCCTGTGCTTCGCGACTGATGCCATAGCGCTCGGCCACTATTTCGGCCGTCTCGCCGAGTGGCAAGGTATGGCCGAGGTGTTCCATGCGCGGGTTGGTGAAACGCCAGCCGATAGTGGTATCGTAAACCTGTGGTGGGGCACGATCGAAGGCAGCAGCGCTCTTGCCGAACACAAACGGCGCCCGGGTCATGCTCTCGACCCCACCGGCGATGAAGAGGTCGCCATCGCCAACCAGTGCTGCGCGCGCCGCCTGGTTGACCGCATCGAGGCCGCTGCCGCACAGACGGTTGATCGTCACACCCGGCACGCTGACCGGCATACCGGCGAGCAGCGCGGCCATGCGTGCTATATCGCGGTTATCTTCGCCGGCCTGGTTGGTGCAGCCGAGATAGACATCCGCCACTACCGCCGGATCGATGCCGCTACGCTCGATCAGGGTGCGGATCAGATCGGCGACGAGGTCGTCGGGGCGTACATCGCGCAGCGCACCGCCGTAGCGTCCGACGGGTGTGCGTAGCGCGGCGGCGATATAGACATCCGGCATGGTGTATACCTTTCTGGCGGAGCGATAGCTTTCAGTTTTCAACCCTTAATCTTTACTTGGCGGATGCAGGCGCTCCACCCTGCACCCAAATCGGGGGCCCGCCCCGACGCCCCCGTTGGGTGGCCTTGCCCCCCAGACGCCCTGAAAGATTCACCGTATCAGATGAATAGCTCGTTGCCATGCTCCGTGTCGATCCAGGTACGCGCTTTGTTCGTTTGTTCGTTTCTTCTCGCCCTATCGGCTATCAGCTATTGGCTATCGGCTATCGATACATCCCTTCCGGATCGAGCTCCTCGCGCATGAAGCGCAACTCTTCCGCACTCGGTGCTGCGGTTGTTTGCACTACATCCGCGATACGGATCGGCCAGCCGATTTCGGCGCGCACGGTATCGATGCTGATGCCGGGGTTGGTGGCGATCAGTTGCATTTCGTGTTCCGGGTTGGCGAAATCGAAGAGCGCCAGATCGGTGATGACAAGCGCCGGGCCGCTCCCCTGAAGCCCGAGGCGCTGCCGGCTGTCGCCGCCGTTCAGGTGGCCGGGGCTGGTCGTAAAGTCGAGCCGCTCGACGAAGGCGCGCCGCTTGAGCCGCATGATCATGAATGTGCGCTGTGCGTTGGCAGCGATCTCACACGCGCCGCCGCTCCCCGGCAACCGCACCTTCGGCCTGTCATACGGCCCGATCACGGTGCTGTTCAGGTTGCCGAAACGATCGATCTGCGCGCCGCCGAGCAGCGCAACCTCGACCAGACCACCCTGCAAATAGAGCCCGAAGAGATCGGCCTGTGATACCACCGCCGTCGCACCGGTGACGAGGGTCGGATCGCCGATCGAGAGTGGCAGGCGTGCCGGCCCCCCGCCATACACGCCGGCCTCGTAGATCAATTCCAGATCGGGTGCAACGGTATGACGCGCCAGATTACACGCAATATTGGGGAGCCCGACCCCCACGAACACCGTGCGGGCGCCGGCAAGCGCACGGGCGGCGGCAACGATCATCATCTCGGATGCGCTGTAGCTCATCGGTATGCTCCATAATCCACCGCACCGGCCGGCGCAGGTGTGGGCCTGAGTTGTGTCAGGTGTGCCTCGCCGAGTTTCGCCAGATACGCTGCCCGATCGGCGACCCCATACACCCATTCATCGAGCCAGGCGACGACCCGGTCGTGTTCGGCAGAGAGATCCTCCCATGCCAGATAGAAGGCGTTGTCGCGGTCGTAATACCCCTGGGCATACGATGGGTGTGCGCCATACGGTTCGTGTACGACGGCATCGACGATCAGGCCGGGGATGAGGGTGCGGTTTGGATCGGCGCGAATAACCGATTCAGCGACGATCTCTTCCACGACCACAATGCGGCGGCGAGCGGCGAAGGCGACCTCTTTCTGCGAGCCGAGCAAGCCCCAGAGCTGCGTATTGCCATGGATGTCGGCACGCTGGGCGTGAATGATTGCCACATCCGGGTTGATCGGCGGCACGACGGCGATCGGGGTGCCGCGATAGGGGTCATCGATGATCTTGATACGCGGGTTAGCCTGTAGCATATCGCTGCCGGTATACGAGCGCAGCGGGTAGAAGGGCAGGTTGGTAGCCCCGGCAATATAGCGGCCGACCATGCCATAGTGCGAATACTCTTCGAGTTCGAGTGGTGCAGGGATGCCATGCTCGATGGCGCGGCGGATTGCATTGAGTGAACCAACCCCCGGATTGCCCAGATAGCTGAAGACCATGCGGCTTGCTACGCCGGCAGCAATCATCTGATCATAGATCAGATCCGGCGTCATACGGATGAGTGTCAGGTCGCGGCGGCGCTGGCGGATGATCTCGTGGCCGGCGGCGAAGCAGATGCATGCCGTGAACCCCTCGATCGCGATCGCCATGCCATCCCGTACATATTCGGCAATCGCCTCGGCCATTGTGCGTCGTTTGTCGGTCATCAGATAACTCCACCGGGTCTACGCCCGTAGAATGCGTCGTCGAGCAGTTGCCGGATGCCGGTGCGCGTGAGTGGTGCCGGGTTGGGGTAAGGGCTGCGGGTCGCCAGTTCGGCGGCGGCATCGAGATCCGCTTCGCGCATGCCGATATCACGCAGTGCAGTCGGCGCGCCGAGTGCTACGGCGAGGTCGAAGATCGCCTGTGGCGCATCGGCGGCAGCCATGGCGCGTGCGGCACGGGCGAGCGCGGTGGGGGCTGCCGATGCATTATAGGCCGCCGCGTGCGGCAGGATGACCGTATGCACCTCGGCATGCGGCATATTGAAGCTACCGCCGATCGTGTGACACAGTTTATGATGCAGGCCGAGGGTTGCCGCACTCAGCGCTGCCCCGGCGAGCCATGCGCCATAGAGCGTGGTTGTGCGTGCGGCGAGATCGGCAGGATCGCGGATCACCGCCGGCAATCCGTCGTGCAGGGCGCGAATTCCCTCTTCGGCGATCAACATTGTGATCGGGCTGGCATCGTGGGCATACAGCGCCTCGACACAGTGCGCCAGTGCGTTGATTCCACTCGGGCCGGCGACCTGCGGCGGCAGGCCGAGGGTCAGTTGCGGGGCGCCCCGGGGGGGGCGGGGCCGCCCATGCCCAGCGCGGCGGGCGCGTTTTCCCCCCGCCTCGGTCAAGCCCCAGATCGGGGTCATCTCCGAGCCGGCATAGGTGGTTGGGATGGCGATAATCGGCAACCCGCTTTCGAGGGCGATTGCTTTCGCCAGGCCGACTGTCGAGCCGCCGCCGATTGCGACATATCCATCACACCCCAGGCGCTCGGCTGCAGTGCGCGCGGTGGTTACCGTGTCGACCGGCACGTGCATGATGGCCTCGGCGTGGATCCCCACCGCACGCGTACCGAGGATATCGGCAGCCTGTTGCGCCAGTGCGCGTCGGCTGCGGCTCGAAACGAGCAGCAAACGGTGCAGGCCAAGCCGATCGGCTTCGTCGGCAAGATCGGTTATCGCACCGGCACCGAAGCATACCCGCACTGCCGCACTCTCATGAATAAACTGGAGCATACGACCTCCGCTGCACAATGGTTATTGGTGAGGCTGCCGCTTGCGAACGAGTGTAGCATAGTTTCCTTGAACAAATCTTGAATATTCCTATAGCCCGGCTTGAACTGATATCACTACACTGGCCAGGTACGGTTCTCGTTTCAGGAGGGATTGAACGAATGCACGCGAAATGGATCATGGTTGCCGGAATGTTCTTGCTGCTGGGGCTGATTTCTGCATGTGGTGCAGTGCCGGCAGTGCCGGTTACCGGTATATCGCCCACCATGGATGCAATGGATCATGGGGTCATGCCGGGTACAGCGGGATCTGACCAGCCATTTGATGCGAACTTCATTGATGGCATGATCATTCACCACGAGGGGGCGATTACAATGGCCAATCAGGCGCTGGAGGCAGCTGAGCGCCCTGAGATTCGCGAACTTGCCCGGGCGATTGTGAGCGCCCAACAGGCCGAAATCGATCAACTCAAAGCATGGCGAGTTGCCTGGTACCCGGATCTGGCTCCAACAGCCGGCATGGCGATGGGGACGATGGCGGTTGCCGATGGCGATACGCCATTCGACCAGCGTTTCATCGAGGCGATGATTCCGCATCACCAGGATGCGATCGCTATGGCACGCGCCGCACAGCAGCAGAGTGAGCGCCCGGAGATTCAGGCGCTGGCGCTGGCGATCATCAGTGCCCAGGAAGCTGAAATTGTGCAGATGCGGCAGTGGCTTGCCGGATGGTATGGTATCGAGCAGTAGTATACTGTTGCCATGATACCTGCACGTACGATACTGGTCGTCGATGATGAGCAGCGCCTGCGCAGCCTGGTACAGGAATACCTGCAGCAGGAAGGATTCCGCGTACTGCTCGCCGGCGATGGTGCAACTGCGCTCGAACTGGCGCGTACCACACAACCGGATCTGGTCGTGCTCGACCTGATGCTGCCCGGCATCGACGGCCTGGAAGTGTGTCGGCGGCTGCGCACCTTCTCGGATGCCTATGTGATTATGCTGACCGCCCGGGCCGAAGAGATCGACCGGGTGATCGGCCTCGAGGTCGGTGCCGATGACTATCTGACCAAGCCGTTTTCGCCGCGGGAGCTTATGGCGCGTATCCGTGCCATGCTGCGCCGCCCACGTCATAGTGAAAGCGCTGAAGATGTGCCGCCGCCATTACAATTTGGCCCCCTGGTGATCGATCACGCCCGCCATGAAGTGACACTCGCCAATGTACCGCTTGCGCTCACCAACCTGGAGTATGAATTGCTGGCGGCCCTTGCAGCCTCGCCGGGGCGAACCTTTACGCGCGCCCAACTGCTCGACCGGATCTGGGGTACCGACTACTTCGGCGATGATCATGTGGTCGATGTACATATCGCAAACCTGCGTAAAAAACTTGGCGATGAACCATCCCAACCTCAGTTCATCACCACAATTCGTGGCGTCGGTTATCGATTCGGCGACACACGATGACCCCACCAATGCACCGTGATGGCCTGCGTACGCGCCTCTTTCTGGCGCATCTGCTTGTGATCTGTGCCGGAACCGTGACGCTCTTGCTGGTGACGCTGCTTACGGCACCGACATTGCACGATCGGCTGATGATTGCACTGCTTGGGCCAGATGTCGCGATCACCAGCGACCCGACCATGGCCGCAATGGAGCAAGCGACCAATGCGGTCTTCCAGACGGCAATGTTTCAGGCATTGTTGATCAGTAGCGGTGCAGCGAGCCTGATTGCCGTTGCCGTGAGCCTGCTGGTGTCGAGCCGGATCGTCACCCCGATTCGGCATCTGCTGGTTGCCAGCGAACGTATAGCTGCCGGGCATTACACCGAGCGTGTAGCGGCACCGGGAAACGACGAACTGGCAGCACTGGCAACCCAGTTCAACACCATGGCAGATACCCTTGAAGATGCCGAACGCCGACGTGTTGCATTAATCGGCGATGTGGCGCATGAGTTGCGTACACCGCTTGCCACTATCGAAGGGTATGCCGAAGGTGTTCTGGATGGTGTCGTCGTGCCGGATGAAACTACATGGGCCCTGATCCTCGACGAGGTTGTCCGATTACGGCGGCTAGTGGCCGATCTACAGGATCTTTCGCGTGCGGAAGCGAAACAGCTTGCGTTACACCCGATTTCAATCGACCCCGCTGTGCTGGTGGCGCGGGCCGTGGCTCGGCTCGCGGCGCAGTATGCCGAAAAAGGAGTAGTACTTGGCACGGATGTGATGCCCGGCCTGCCGCAGGTGGCTGCTGATCCGGATCGGATCATACAGGTGCTGATAAATCTGCTGGGGAATGCATTACAACATACGGGCATGGGCGACACTGTGATGGTGGTAGTCACTGGTGAAGCCGGTGTCGTGAGCTTTTGGGTGCATGACACCGGCATAGGAATCGCTGCCGAGCATCTGCCGCACCTGTTCGAGCGTTTCTACCGTGTCGATAAAGCGCGGGCACGTTCTACCGGCGGCACCGGGATCGGATTGACAATTTGCAAGGCACTGGTCGAAGCGCATGGTGGCCGGATCTGGATCGAGAGTCATGGTATTGGGCAGGGCACCACTGCTGGTTTTACACTTGGATCTGGTACAGCCCACGAGCTTTAGCCTGAACGATGCGATCGTTCCAAATTGTTGCATCTTCCTCCGCTTACCTTGACCAAATCTTGATGATTGCACGCACTATCCCTTGATCTTCGCCGCCTATACTGTTGACAGTCAGTCGCGTATCTGGCTGATACAAGTAACGGAGGTCGTGTGATGATGCATGGCTATGATATGTTTAGCGGCATGGGATGGGTTGGCATGGCTGTCATGATCCTCATCTGGCTCGGTGTGATAGCCCTGGTGGTCTGGGGTGTGTCGGCGCTGTTCCCGCGCAGCCGGGCTACTTCCGAGCCGGATGCGTTCGAAATCGTGCGCCGTCGTTATGCACGTGGCGAAATCTCGCGCGAGGAGTATCTTCAAGCTGTAGAAGTATTACGCGTGCCGGAGCAACCCGCTCACCCGCAACCGCTCAACTGAGGTATATGATGAAACATACGCCACGAACAGTGTGCCGTAAGAGCCAGTATAGGCTGCCAATCGGCGGCATGGTTCTGCTTGTCGGCATCCTGGCGACCGCGATCGCAATAACAACGCCAGGCCCGGCCCAACAGGCGAGCACGCCGCCACCGGCAGCCGTGCCAGTGCCACACTTTATTGATGTGAACGCCCCGGGCGAGCCACGGGTGGTTGTAGTTGGCACAATCGACACCATGTTGCCTGGTACCAGCAATACCGCCGGGCTCCTGATGGCCCATCTTCTCAAAGGGAACATGCCGGAGGGGGCACGTAGTGCAATGGTGTTGAACGATCTGAACTGTGCACCAGATGCCGATGGTATTTCGCACTGCCTGAATGATCTCGATATCGATGGAGTGATTGTGACGGTACAGCATCACCATGCCATGGCCGAGGTACCGTGCCTTTCGCCTGGTGAAGTTGTCAATCTAATGACGTGGGAACAGTATCAGCGTCAGGTGTAGCCACGACACACATAATCATGCGGTGTGCACGAGCGGATTGCATGGCGAAAGCCCATGCAATCCGCTTTTGTGTGCTCCGAGCGATTCCGGTTGGAGCCTTATGAGGAAGCCTTCGGGGCTGGTACTGGGCTGTTTGGCCTAGTCATGGTAGTGGTTTTGGCGCTGTGGATCTGGGTGCTCATGTGCTATGTTCTATAGCAAGGTGCAGAATGGTTGATTATTGGAACCGCGCGCATCTTGCGCGCATGCGGGCGAGACGCCCGCACTCCCAGGATTCGGATGGTTCAATGATTCTGCACTTCGCTATAAGCATCCAACCGGCGCATCGACTACTGGAGGAACGAATATGACAATCCACCGCCATTCAATGGATGATCATGCCGACCATGCACCGCCACACAATCTGCCCGAGCATCCACGTGATCACACGGGCCAGGCGTTGCCTGACAAGCGGCAGGCTGGTCATGCCGGCCACGATACCCACGCCGGCCATACGCCCGATATGTTCAAGCGGCCATTCTGGATCTCGCTGCTGCTCACCATCCCGATTGTTGTCTATTCAGATATGATCCAGATGCTGGTGGGGTATCGCGCCCCTGCATTCCCCGGTAGCGGCTATGTTGGGTTGCTGCTTGGTAGTGTGGTGTTCTGGTATGGCGGCCACGTGTTTTTGAGCGGCGCAGTCGGCGAGATCCGCCGACGTATGCCGGGGATGATGACCCTGGTAGCGCTGGCGATCAGTACTGCCTACGTTTACTCGATCGCTATTTCCGCTGGAGTCGTCGCCGGAATGGATTTCTACTGGGAACTGGCGACCCTGGTGACGATTATGCTGCTCGGCCACTGGCTTGAGATGCGTGCCGTCGGTAGCGCCCAGAGTGCGTTGAACGAACTGGCAAAGCTACTGCCCGACACGGCCGAACGCCTCGATGCCGATGGGCATAGTGAGACGGTCGCTGTGGCAGCACTGCACGCGGGCGATCTGGTGCTGATCCGCCCCGGCGCTGCTATTCCCGCCGATGGTACGGTCGAGCAGGGCGATAGCCAGCTGAACGAGTCGATGATCACCGGCGAGAGCCGCCCGGTTGACAAGCATCCCGGCGAAGCGGTGATCGCCGGTACGGTGAACGGCAGTGGGGCACTACGGGTGCGGATCGACAAGATCGGTGAACAGACGGCGCTGGCAGGCATTATGCGGCTGGTGGCCGAGGCGCAGAATAGCCGCTCGCTGGCCCAGGATCTGGCGAACCGTGCCGCCTTCTGGCTGACCTGGATCGCACTTGGTACAGCGGTGCTAACCGCGCTCGTCTGGGGATTCGCCGAGGGGCTTACCGCTACAACCCTTGAGCGCGTGGTGACGGTGCTGGTGGTGGCTTGCCCGCATGCGTTGGGTTTGGCTATTCCGCTGGTGATTGCGATCTCAACGAGCCTTTCGGCGCGCAGTGGCATTCTGGTGCGCGATCGGCGTGCGATCGAAGAGGCACGCCGTGTCGATACAGTGATGTTCGATAAGACCGGCACACTCACAAAAGGTGAACTCGGCCTGGTGGGGCTGGCCACCAATGGTGCGCAGGATGCCGACACGGTGCTGGCATTTGCCGCTGCTGTCGAGCGCGATAGCGAACATCTATTGGCTCGAGCCATCGTGGCAGCGGCGGAAGCACGTGGCCTTGCACTACCAGAAGTCCATCACTTCCAGGCGCTGCCGGGGCGTGGTGTTGCTGCGCAGATCGGTCGGGAAACGTATCAGGTTGGTGGCCCGCACCTGCTCGAGCAGGCCGGTGTCGAGCTTCCTGCGGCACTGGCAGCGCAGAGTGTGCAGTGGAGGCGCAATGGGCAGACGGTCGTCTATCTGTTGCGTGGCCGTGAGGTGCTGGCGGCACTGGCACTTGCCGATCTGATCCGGCCGGAATCACGCCAGGCAGTGCAGGAACTTCAGGCGCAAGGAATCGCGGTGGTGATGCTGACTGGCGATTCGCAGGATGTTGCGGCATGGGTTGCGGGTGAGCTCGGTATCACGACCGTGTTCGCGCAGGTGTTGCCTGAATACAAGGCAGCCAGGGTGCAGGAACTACAACGGCAAGGCAGGCGCGTGGCGATGGTTGGCGATGGAGTGAATGATGCACCGGCGCTTGCACAGGCTGATGTTGGGATCGCGATCGGCGCCGGTACTGACGTAGCACGGGCGGCGGCAGGGATTGTGCTGGTGGGCAATGATCCGCGCGGCATTACGCGCATTGTGCGCCTGAGCCGTGCCAGTTACCGCAAGATGGTGCAGAATCTGGTGTGGGCGGTAGGATACAACGTCATTGCACTGCCGCTCGCTGCAGGTGTTGCGGCTCCACTGGGATTGGTGTTACCGATGTGGATCGGGGCAGTACTGATGTCGCTTAGCACGATCATTGTTGCGCTGAATGCTCAGTTGCTGCGGCGCTTTCACTGATACGCAGCAGGTTGGTGTCGTCCTTCTTCCAATGCACCCGTTACTTTTTGGCGCACTTTACGACATGGGGGTGAGTGCCGATTGATGATCGCGTCCAATCATGTGAACGTTACGCTGTCTCGTGATGCCACGTGTACGAATCAAGCTGTGCACACAATGCAATACGTCATACCCAACACGGAGCATCAGTATGAGCCGGTTCAGCCTCACCCGAAGCTATCTCCGCGCCTATACCGTGCGGCATGTACACCTACGGGCGCTCTTCGGCGCGCTGGCGATCCTGCTGTGCTGCGCTGCGCTATTGGCATTTGTGCAGTATGGCACCGCATCGCTCGCCGATAACGATGGGTTCTACCATATGCGCATGGCGCAGATGATGCGCAGCGACGGGCTTACGCCGCCTTTTCCGTGGTTGCCGCTGACGATTCTGAATGATGGTGATTTCTACAACCACCATCTGCTCTACCATATCTATCTCGGGTTTTTCGCCGGTGATGGTAGTGATGCGGCATTGATCAGCGGCACCAAGGTTGCCAGCATCCTTATGCCGGCGCTGGCCTTCACTGCGATCTGGTGGCTGCTGCGTGGCGCGGAGGTACCCTGGGCATGGGCATGGGCGATCGGGCTGTGCGCGGTCTCTGAAGCGTTTCTGTATCGCATGAGCCTGCCGCGCGCCCAATCCGCATCGCTGCTGGTGCTGGTATTGGCGTTGCACTGGCTCCTGCGGCGGCGCTATGCACTGCTCGTACCACTCGGATTCCTCTATGTCTGGCTTTATAATGCCTTCCCGCTTCTCATTCTCGTCGCGCTGATCGTTGTTGCCGCCGGCTTCATGACCGAGCGCCGGCTCGAATGGCGCGCACTGATCTACCCCGCTGCCGGAATTGTACTCGGGTTGATTATCAACCCCTACTTCCCCCAGAATCTGATCTTTATTATCAGCCATCTCGTGCCCAAGTTTGGTGAACTTGAGGTGAGTGTCGGTAATGAGTGGTACCCCTATCGTACCTGGACACTCGTGGAGAATAGTGGTGGTGCGCTGGCGCTCTGGTTGTTGGGGGTCTTCGCGCTTGGCTGGCGCGGGCGGCGTTTCGATCGGGCAACACTCGCTGCGTTTGCATTGAGTGTTGCTTTCGGCCTCATGCTCTTTAAGTCACGGCGCTTTGTCGAATACTTCCCACCATTTGCGCTGATCTTTGCCGCACTGAGCAGCGGCCCACTCCTGAAGGAGTGGCTCGCAGGTTCACAGCGCTTTCTGCGCCGGGCGGTGCCGGCACTCCTGCTCGCTATACTGATCGCCACGCTCACCTTGACCTTGCTGTCCGCCCGGTTGCAGATCGCCAATGCCCGCCCTGCCGCAACCTATGCCGATGCGTCGGCCTGGCTGCACACGAATGCGCCAACCGGCAGCCGGATCTTCAATACCGACTGGGATGATTTTCCGCGCCTCTTCTTCTATAACACAAGCGCAACCTATATTGTTGGCCTTGATCCAACCTATCTGCAACTGGCCGATCCGGCACGCTACGATACCTGGGTGCAGATCACACGCGGTGATGTTGCTGCGCCCGGTGCCATTATTCGCGAGCAGTTCGGTGCGACATTTGTGATCACCGATCTGCGGCATGGCGATTTTCTGCGGCGCGCGGCGGCGGATGCCCACATGCACGAGCGCTATCGCGACCAATATGCCGTGATCTTCGAAATTCGCTGAGATCGCCCGTGACTTTCTCCCCGGAACTTCGACTATCAGATGCGATCGCATAACTCTGATCCACCGAATGATGAACGCAATGCTCGCGTTTACTCCGACACGCTAACGAAAAGGATAGTACCAATGCACGCTCCTTCGCGATATACGCGCCACAACGCCCACGCTCTGCTGAAGCTCGCACTGGCCGCCGTTATCCTGGCCGGCTGCGCCGATCCATCGACAGCTACGCCGCGCCCGGCATCTTCAACAACCGCGACGAGTCTTGTTACGCCGGATGACACGGCCGCGACACCGCAGCCATCAGCGACACCGCAGCCATCAGCGACACCGCAGCCATCAGCGACACCGCAGCCATCAG
>CALLZL010000426.1 GCA_937859575.1 uncultured Chloroflexota bacterium | reverse complement strand
GTCACGCGGCCCGCCTGCATGCGGGAGACCGTGGCCTCCGACACGCCGATGATGGTGCCGTCGTTTGTGCAAAATGGCGGTCGAAGCCGCGCTGGGGTCAAACGCGGCGAAGCTGTACGTGCGCCGGGCGCGCGACCACCGCCGCCCCCCGCACAATTTCGCGGCGGGCCCCTGGCGGCGGGGGTGGCACTGGGGAACGAGCGGGGCAGTCGCCCTGATTTTGTCGCGCCGATCTATGCCGCATTCTGGGGTGAGATCGTTGTGCCGGCAACTGCGCCGCCGCTCTTTACGGCACTTGCCGGCGACGACGCGATTGCAGTGCAGCCGTGCTTTGCGCTCTATTCCGCATGGCAGGCGGCCGGCCTGCTGGCCGAGATTCACTGCTATGCGAAGGGTGGCCATGGTTTCGGCATGGCACCGCAAGGGTTGCCTGCCGATGGCTGGATCGACCGTTTTGGTGAGTGGCTTGATGCTATTCTGCCATGGACCGCGGCGACATCGCGTTCGGCCTGGATCTGACCGCAATCGTTGCGACCGGTTCGTTCGGCTTGATGGGCTTGAGCATGCCGGGTCGATAGCGGGCTACTGACTCAGCACTTCGCGTACTTTCAAGGCCAGCGAATGCGGAGTAAACGGTTTCTGCAGGAAGGCGACGTGTTCGTATAAAACACCGTGGCGTACCACGGCATCATTGGTGTAGCCAGACACATACAGGATCTTGATGCCTGGGCGTAGGGCCAGGATGGCGTCGGCTACCTTTCTGCCGCCCATCTCGGGCATAATGACATCGCAGATCAGCAGATCAATCGGCCCCTGGTGCGCTGCGCACAGACGGATCGCTTCTTGCCCTTGATGTGCATGCAGGACGGTATACCCGAGCATTTGCAGGATCAGCACGGTCAGGTTGCGCACTGCATCTTCATCTTCAACCAGCAGGATCGTTTCGGTACCGGTTGGTGTCGGGCGATGAACGGGTGCTTTGACCGGTAAGAGTTGATCATCGACTATCGGCAGGTAGATCTTGAAGACCGTTCCGAAACCCGGTTCGCTATAGACCCAGATATGGCCGTGGCTCTGTTTGACGATACCAAAGACGGTTGCCAGCCCCAGCCCGGTTCCCTTGCCGGGCTCTTTGGTTGTAAAGAATGGTTCAAAGATGCGCAATCTGGTCGCGGCATCCATCCCATGGCCGGTATCGCTGATCGCCAGCAAGGCATACAGTCCCGCTTCAACTTCCAGGTGGCTCTGGGTATACGATCCATCCAATTCGACATTGGCGGTTTCGATCGTGAGCCTGCCGCCCTGCGGCATGGCATCGCGGGCATTGACTGCCAGATTGATGATGATCTGTTCGATCTGGCCTGCATCGGCCTTCACCCGGCCGAGGTTCGGCTCAAGGGTGATGCCGACGGAAATATCCTCGCCAATCACGCGCCGGAGCATCTTTTCGGTGTCACTGACAATATGATTGAGGTTGAGGATCCGGGGGGCAAGCACCTGCTGACGGCTAAACGCAAGGAGCTGGCGCGTCAGGATGGCTGCCCGTTCGGCTGCCCGTTCGATCTCATAGACCAGTGAACGATCAGGATCGGATGGTGGGAAGCGATCGAGCAGCAGGGTACTATAACCAGAAATAATCGTCAGAAGGTTGTTGAAGTCGTGGGCTACACCACCGGCCAGGGTGCCGATGGCTTCCATCTTCTGCGCCTGACGAACCTGTTCTTCGAGCTGTTGCGTCAGATCGATTTCGGCGCGCAATGACTCGTTTGCCCGGGCAAGTTCGGCAGTGCGTTCGTCTACCCGCTGCTCCAATGCGGCATTGACCTCGCGCAGACGCTGGTTGGCCTCCTGGATCTGCTGCGCCCGTTGGAAGATCTCGGCTTCCATCTGCTGGTTGCGGCTGCGTAGCGCCTGCGTGAGCTGCTGCTGCTCGTGCTGGTGGTGTTTGAGGCGCACGAACTCTGTCACATCTTCGACCTGGTGAATGATATAGATCAGCTCGTGATCTGTGCCGAGCACCGGTGAATTGATCGGGCTCCAGTAGCGCTCTTCGAAGCCACCGCCATCGGATTCAGGGCGGCGGATGTCGTACTTCTGCACCGCCATTGCATCCGGAACTCGATCTTGCACAACCCGCCTGAGTGATGCGCGCAGGTTGCGAACGCCGGTAATGGTTGGATCAGCCGGGTTATCGGGGAAGACGGCAAAGATGTTGCGGCCCAACACCTCTTCGCGCCTGGTCATGGTTGCCTGAAGGTAGGCATTACTTGCCGCCACAATCGTGAAATCCGGCGTCAAGACCAGATACAACCCGGGTACTGCTTCGAAGATCGCCCGGAAATCAGGTGCTCGGATGTGACGCAACTGGTTGGCCGGCGTTTCGTGGGAGGATGGCTCATCCATACCGCATTCCTAACAGTGCATCCGACAGCGCAGTATCGCAGTCGGGTTTATCTCGGCATGTCGGCAGAATACGCAGCAATTACTATTATTGATATGATACTCCAACCATGGCACACATGCTACTAGTGAGATCAAGGTTGCCCGCTGCGCGAAGAGATGCGTCGCTGCTACCGTATCGAGGCGACGACTTCGGCGATTGCGGCGACGATCGCGCCGGGGGCGTCGGCCTGAATGGCATGGCCGCTCTCGGGCAGCACGACGAGCCGCCCACGCGTTGAGAGGCGCGCCATGTGCTCCTGCGCCTCTGCCCAGCCGTCAAGCATCATTCCCCCCTGGCCGGCGGCGAGCACGATCACCGGGCGGTCGCCGTGTGTTTCTCCGTCTATTGTAGCATCGTGTGCGCCGCGTGCGAAGTATTCCGCTTCACTTGCGGCGAGCGCGGCCGGTCGCAGGCTTATGATCGTCAATTGCCGATTGTCGGCATCCGACACTGCATCATACCCGCCGAGCGGCGAGCCGACGAGGCGCGCCAGGCCGACACGCCCCCAGAGCCAGAAGAGGCGGTTCATGAGTGGCAGGATGCGATCCGATTGCGTGCTATACGCGGGCGACTCGCGGTCGAATGACTCATGGCGCGCATCGACGAAAACAACCCCGACGACGTCGGCCGGGTATTGCCGCGCATATTCGCGCACATATTTGCCGCCGAGCGATGCACCGACAAGCACATACGGCCCGTCGATGCCGGCGTTCTGCAAGAGTGTGTGCAACTCGGACGCGATCTGCTGCGGTGTGCGCGGCGCGGAACTCGGCTCGCTCCAGCCGAGGCCGGCACGGTCGTAGGTACAGACGCGGCTGGTGTGTGCGGCTTCCGGCTGCACCAGCATCCAACTCAGCGCCGGGCTGGCGTTACCACCCTCGAGCAGCACCGTCGGGCTACCTGTGCCAACGCAGTGGATGTGCATCTGAAAGCCGCCGACATCGATCAGGCGGCCGGGCGGTGGGTAGCGTTCTGTGTCGCCGGTCGCCGCAAGCGCTTCGTAGGTCGCGCCGCACATGCCAAGCACGATAATGGCTGCAAGCAGGGCATACAGCCCTCTACCGATCGCACGCAGCACACGCCGTGGCCGGCTCACCACCGCCGGCATGGTTCGAAGTGTGTCGAGTGTTGCCATTCCGGGTTCCTCCCTCTTGTGAGAAACTACATGCTGTTTCAATATCCTGCCGGAAGATTGCCGGCAGCCGGGTCGATGCGCCACCAGGTGTTGATCGCCATGGGAAGATCCTTTCAGTACGCCGAGTGGGCTCGACCTGTGCAGAGTGTAGTGAGCCAGCACGAGTGTGGCATCACCCACTATGGGTGAATAGCATGGGTGAGAACGAATCTGGCCCGCAGGTGCGCCCAGTGACCCTTGACATATTCCTATATGGGTATATAATATACCTATGGCACGAGCAGCGACAACAACCGATGCATTTAATGCAGTGGCCGAGCCACGGCGGCGGGAGATTCTAGAACTCCTGGCGGGCGGAGAGCGTTCGGTCAACGATCTTGTTGGGTTGCTCGGCCTGGCGCAACCACAGGTCTCCAAGCATCTGCGGGTGCTGCGCGAAGTGGGCCTGGTGGAAGTCCGTGACGACGGGCGGCAGCGGCTGTATCGGCTGTATGGGCCGGCGCTGAAGCCAATCCACGATTGGGTCGCAACCTTCGAGCAGACCTGGAGCGAACGTTTTGCAGTACTGGATGATCTGTTAGCAGAGCTCAAACAAGCGGAGGAAGAACATGACAGCAGTGGCGAGTAAGGGCACCGCAGTAGTGACACTCCCGTCGAACAGCCAGATCCTGATCACGCGCACATTCGACGCGCCCCGGCATCTGATCTATAAAGCCTGGACGACCCCCGATCTGATACGGCGCTGGTGGTCGGCGAATCGCGGTACTGTTACGGTAGCCGATGTTGATCTGCGTGTCGGCGGTATGTGGCGCTGGGTGATGGTGACCGAGGAAGGGTTCGAGGTGGGGTTCCATGGCGAATATCGCGAGTTGGTTCCGAACGAACGGATCGTATGCACCGAGATCTACGAAGGGTTTCCCGAGGCTGACGCCGCAGCCGTAAACACAATGACGCTAACCGAGAACGAAGGGCGCACCACCCTCACCATTCTGGTGCAGCATATGAACCAGCAGCATCGCGACGCTCATATCAGTTCTGGTATGGAGGGCGGCATGCAGGATGCGATGGATCTGTTGGAGCAGGTGGCCATTGCACTTAACAACGGCGACATCTGATTGCCGGTTGCAGCGACTACGCCGCCGCATGAGCCGTAGCCCTGAGCATAGCGCAGGGGAAGGATCTCAGCCCCGGAGATCCTTCCCTTTTGTTTATGTGGGTACACTGGCCGTGGTGTATTGCCCGATCAGTATGAGCGGAGCGGCTGTACCCATTCCGCCGCCAGGTGGATGGTGGCGCGTTGTGGCAGATCGGTGCTGCTGGTGCCGATCAGCAGTTCGAAATCGCCGGCATCGGCGACCCACATGTTGCGGGTGTCGTCGAAATACGCCAGCGAGCGCATGTCGAGCAGAAGGGTCACATCCTGTGCCGCGCCGGGCTGGAGGGTGACTTTGGCAAAGGCCTTGAGCTCTTTGGCGGGTCGTTCGAGGCGTGCGGCGGCATCGTGTACATAAAGCTGAATGACCGTCTGCCCGGGGCGGGTGCCGCTATTACGCACAGGGATCGTCACGCTGCATGTGTCGCCCGGTTGCAGGGTTGGGTGGCTGATACGCGGCGCACCCAGTTCGAACGAAGTATACGACAGGCCGAAACCGAAGGGGAACAGGGGTGTCAGGCCGGCCTGATCGACATGGCGATAGCCGATATACAGCCCTTCGCGATACTCGACATGCCCATCCGTGCCGGGGTACTGGCGATCCGGCTGTTCGGGATGCACCGGATCATCCTCAAGGCGGGCAGGGAAGGTCTGCGGCAGCCGGCCACCCGGGTCGGCATGGCCAAGCAGCACATCGGCAATCGCATGGCCGGCCTCCTGGCCGGGGAACCATGCCTGCAACACCACCGGCACCTCGGCGAGCCAGGGCATCAGGATCGGCCCACCGGTCTGGAGCAGCACAATTGTATTGGGGTTGGCCCGGGCGACCGCCTGCACCAGTTCATCCTGGCGACCGGGCAATGCCAGGCCCCAGCGATCCGCGCCTTCGGTCTCCCACTCACCATTCGTACCGACACAGACGATGGCGTAATCGGCGCGGGCTGCAACTGCTGCCGCCTCGGCGACACTTGTGGCGGGCAGTGGTTTGCGGAAGCCGATACGGACGCTCCCGCCCAGCATGCCGCTCGCGGCCGGCTGGTAGGCTACCCGCACCTGATGTTCGCCGGCGGCAAGGTATACGGCTGTGCGGGCTTCATCGTTGCCAAAGCCGAAGAAGGCGCTGCCGGCCTGCCAGTTCGACCAGTTGTCGATCTGTTCTTCACCGTCGATCCAGAGCCGGCTCGGGCCGCTGCTGATCAGGCTAAACTCATACGTCGCGTCTTCCGTGATCGTCAGGGTATAGTGCAGCGTTGCATGGAAACCAGGTGGCACACCGGCCGGTAGGGCAAACCACTGCATTTCGCCGGTGGGTCGATCCTCTTCGAGCAGAATAGCGCCGTGTTCGTTCGCACGATAGGCGACCCGTGCCGCTGCTTCGAGTACCGGCAGGTATTTGTCGTTGTCGCAGCCGATCGCATAGCCGACGCGCTGCGCACCGAGCGCCGCCTGCAAGCCGTCGAGCGGGGCAACACGCCGGTGGGCGTTGATCTGGGCACTGCCGCCGCCCATGACCTGCCCGGTTGCCGCGTTCGGGCCAACCACCGCGACGGTGGCATCGGCGGGGAGCGGCAGCAGGTTGCCGGCGTTTTTTAGCAACACCATCCCTTCCGCACCGGCGCGGCGTATCAGCGCCGTGGTGGCGGGATGTTCGACATCCGATTCCGCAGCGACTTCGACATCGGCGGGATGCGCGAAGGTGCCGGTGCGCTCGATCAGCCGCAGCACATTACGGGCGGCGAAACGCACCGCAGCGCGGGTTGTGGCATCGGCTTCGGCCTCGGCGAGCAGATCAGCGCGGGCGCGGGCCGGCCCCGGCATTTCGAGATCGAGCCCGGCGCGTACACTTTCGGCACCCGAATGCGAACCAAACCAGTCGCTCATCACCAGGCCGTCGAAGCCCCACTCATCGCGCAGGATGCGGTGCAGGAAGCGCGGATTCTCGCTGGCATAGGTGCCATCCAGTTTGTTATAGGCGCTCATCACCGCCCATGTGCCGCCCTCTTTCACCGCCATCTCAAACGGCAGCAGGTAGAGCTCACGCAGGGCACGTTCGGGGATATCGCTGCTGATCGTCATGCGCTGATATTCCGACTCATTGCCGGCGTAGTGCTTGACGGTCGCAGCGACTCCGGCGCTCTGGAGCCCGTTGATATAACCGGCACCCAGTTTCCCGGTCAGGAATGGGTCTTCGGCATAGCTTTCGAAGTTGCGACCGTTGAGGGGGCTGCGGAACAGATTGACAGTCGGGGCGAGCAACACGCCGGCACCTTTGTCGCGGGCTTCCTGCGCCAGCGCCCGGCCGACTTCATACAGGAGATCGACATTCCAGCTTGAGCCGAGGGCGATACCGACCGGGAAGGCGGCGGTCTTTTTACCGCCGACCAGTGCACCGCCGCCACGGGCACCAGCCGGGCCATCCGAGACTTTCAGGGCCGGGATGTTGAGCCGTGGGATCGGTACGGTGTTCCAGAAGTTGGCACCGGCCAGCAACGACACCTGCTCTGCCAGGGTCAGCTGATCCAGCAACTGCTCGATCCGATCCGCCGGCGCGGCGTCTCCGTCGGGATTCGCATGCATGGGTGGCTCCTTTCATTGTGATGGATCCATGATACACAGAACCGATGATAATGATTCCAGATCCATCCCTTTGTTAGGGCTACGTCAAAGTCACCTCCGGTGGGGGTTCGGGGGCGGCGAAGCCGCCCCCGAATATTCTTTTCTGGGTGTTTCTGGCGGCGAAGCCGCCAGAAACACCCAGAAAACAGAGTTTGAGGCGGAGCCTCAAGGACTTTGACGACGCCCTATCCCTTTGTGACATGCTCGGCGGCGCAGGATGAGATGGGGTGGGGAGTGCGCCGTCGCGTTTGGCCCAACGGCACGGGCAGCGCCGCACATGCTGGATCCCACCCGGTAGTATTGACGCAACGGCGGCGCTCTTGTATACTCGCTGCCGGCGTCCGGATGTGGGCGCTGTTTTTGTATGTCCGTAGACGGAGCAACCCCGATGCAACCATCTGACAACGAATCGCCGCGCTCGTTTTCGGCGCTTCGCATCTTCTTCACCGGTTTCGCCATGGGTATTGCCGACCTGATTCCGGGTGTTTCGGGTGGCACCATGGCCTTCATTCTCGGCATTTACGATCAACTGCTGGCGGCGATCAAGTCGTTTAATCTCCGCCTGGTGCAACTGATCTTCCGTGGGCGCTTGCGCGAAGGGCTGGCACAGATTCCGTTCGGTTTCTTGATCCCGCTCGGCCTGGGGCTGGGTGTTGCGATACTCTCGATGGCGCGGGTGATGCGCTATCTGCTGGAAAACCAGCCGGTCTACCTCTTCTCATTCTTCTTCGGCCTGATCGTCGCCTCGATTATTGCCGTCGGCGTGACGGTACGCTGGGCGCCGGGTACCGCACTGGCGCTAGTGCTCGGCAGTGTTGCAGCGTATCTGATCGTCGGCCTGGTGCCGCTCTCGATGCCCAACGATCCGCTTACGCTGTTCCTGAGCGGCATGGTGGCCATCATGGCCATGATCCTGCCGGGTATTTCGGGCTCGTTTATTCTGCTCATCCTGGGGCAGTATGCCTATGTGCTGAATGCCGTCTCGGAATTTAATCTGCTGGCGATCCTGCCGGTGGCGTTGGGGGCAGTGATCGGCCTGCTCGGTTTTGCGCGGGTGCTGAGCTGGCTGCTGAAATACTACCATCACCTGATCGTGGCGGTGCTGGTCGGCTTTATGGTCGGTTCATTGCGGAAGATCTGGCCCTGGAAAGAGGTGATCGAGACCATGATCGACCGCCATGGTGATGTGGTGCCGATCCGCGAGCGCAATATTCTGCCCGATTTCGCCGGTGGTGAGGTATGGCTGGCACTGGTGCTGGCGATTGTCGGGTTTGTATTGCTGAGCTTTATCGATCACTTGCAGACGGGTGCCAACCCGATCTTCAGCCGGCTGCTCGGGCGGCGCACCCCAAAGCCGGTGGTGGAATCCTGAATCGGTGCGAGTTGCCGCTTCTATAGCGAAGTGCAGCAGTATTGATCGGTGTGCATGCGGGCGGCTCGCCCGCGCTCCCGGCGATCAACCGTTGTGTCCTTTGCGCTAGCTGCTGCGCGGGTAGTGTAACCAGGAAGGTATCGGCCGGGTGTTGCCGCCATGCCCGGCTTGATACGTCGGTGCTACCGATGCTCCGATTACGGAGCGCCTGATCAAACAGGAGCCGACGATGCCGTCGAATGAGCCTCGCGTGCCGCCTACCCTGCGTGCCGCCGAGTTTCCGATAACTGCCGAGTATACCTACCTCAACACGGCGACGCAGGGGCCGATTCCGGATCGTACGCGCCGGGCGATCGAGCATGCCGCACAACAGGCGCAGTTTCCCGGCATCACTGGTGCGCAGGTCGATCCGGCCGAAGCACTGGCACGTGCACGTCTGGCGCAGCTGTTGCACGTAGGCGCAGATGACCTGGTCTTTACCGCTAACACGACCTACGGGTTGAATATCTGTGCCCATGGGATCGACTGGCGGGCCGGCGATAATGTCGTGATTCCCGATCACGAATTTCCTTCGCTGATGCACACCTGGCTCCATCTGCGTACCTTTGGCGTCGAGGTGCGGCTGGTTGCCTATCAGGGTGCCGGGCCGAGTGCGGCGGAGCTCATGGCGGCGACCGATGCACGCACCCGGGTCGTGTCGTGCAGTGCGGTCGCGTGGGATACCGGCTATCGCATTGATCTGGCCGAGCTGGGGCGGTGTTGTGCGGCGGCGGGGATCCTGCTGGTGGTCGATGGCATCCAGGCGGTTGGTGCCGTCGATCTCGATCCACAGGCGCTCCGCATCTCGGCGCTGGCGACGCATGGCTACAAATGGCTCATGGGTGGGTTTGGCGTCGGGGCGTTGTATGTCGCCCCGGCGGCAGTTGATCGCATCCAGCCGCGTTTTGTCGGCGAGCAGTCGTATGCCGGCAGTGGTGATCCGGCCGATCCGGCGGCACCATGGAAACCCGGCGCACGCCGCTATAGCCTGGGTAGCGGCAATGGGCCGGGGTATAGCGCACTGGCGAGTTCGCTCGAACTGATCGCCGAAGTGGGCATAGCGGCGATTGCGGCCCACAACCACGAATTAAGCAGCCTGCTGATCGCGGGATTGCGGCGGCTTGCCCCGGCCGTGCAGCTGATCACCCCCGGCGATCCGGCGCAGCATGCGGCAATTGTGGTCTTCACTCTTGGCGATCCGCTGCGCGACGAAGCCGTGGCGGTGCAGCTTGCCGCACAGGGGATCGTGGTTGCCCTGCGCCGGCGTGGCATACGGGTTTCGCCGCATCTCTACAATACGCCTGCCGAGATCGAGGCGCTGTTGCGGGCACTGCCGGCGGCAGTAAGCGCGATCACCCGTTGAGCGACGATCATACAGACGCAGTGCTGTGCTGGTGCTGCGCGCCTGTACCTTGTAGCAGAAATCGAGGCATCTCATGGCAAGCGGCCCGCACCCACACTACCCCCACCTCTTCCAACCACTCCTGCTGAATGGCGTATCGTTGCGCAACCGGGTAGCGATCAGCGGCCACCTGGCCGGCTGGTATATCGGGCCGGGCGGTTTGCCGAGCGACGAACTGGCCGCCTATATTGTCGAACGCGGCCGTGGTGGGGTCGGGCTGTTTGTGATCGGCTCGAATGTGCCGGTACCAGGGTATGACTGGATCGAGAATACGAGTGATGCGATCATCCCGCGCTACCAGGCGATTGCCGATGCCGCCCATCCGACCGGTATCAAGGTGTTTGCGCAGCTCTGCCACCCCGGCTTCTTTCCGCTCCCCGGCCCGCCACGGGTGACACCGCCGCCGCGCGCCACGCCGACGATCGCCACCTCACGCGGCCCGGTTCGCGAAACCCCCACTATCGCACAGCTTCACGAACTGATTGTTGCCCACGGCGCGGCCGCCCGGCGTGTGCGGGAAGGTGGCCTCGATGGGGTCGAACTGCACGCCCACGAGCTCTTCCTGCATGCCCAGCTGCTTAGCCCGGTCTGGAATGAGCGCGACGACGAGTATGGCGGTTCGTTCGAGAACCGGCTGCGCTTTCTGATCGAGACGCTGCACGCAATGCGTGATGCCGTCGGCCGTGATTATGTGGTGGGGGTGCGGCTAAAAGCCGCCGACATGCTGGAAGGTGGCATGGACGCCGAGGAGTATTGCGAGGTGCTGCGCCGGCTAGAGTCGTTACAACTGGTTGATTACGTGAACCTGAGCGGTGGCGATGCGCACTTCCACCATGGGCCGATGCCGCGCCGCGAGGGGGAATGGATCGACCTCATCCGCATGCATCGTGCCGCGACCCGGTTGACGATCATGCACGCCGGGCGGCTCAACACTGCCGAACTGGCCGAACAGGCACTGGCCGAGGGGGTGATCGACGTGGCGGTGATGACCAAAACGCATATTGCCGACCCGCATTTTACGCGCAAGGTGTTTGAAGGGCGCAACGACGACATCCGCTTCTGTACGCGTTGTTTGCAGAGTTGCCATGGCAACCTGTGGCACATGACCTGTGTCTATAATCCGCTCACCGGCCGCGAGCGCGAGTGGGCAACCATGGTGCCGGCGGATGCACCCAAACGGGTGGTGATCGTCGGTGCCGGGCCGGCCGGCATGGAGGCGGCGCTGGCCGCCGCACAGCGCGGCCCTCGTGTGACGGTCTTCGAACGTGCGGCACGGGTCGGCGGGCCGGTCTGGGGCGGGGGGGGATCGCCCCCGCCCCGCCCCTGGGCGCGGATCGCCGAGTTCTACAGCCGGCAGGCGGCGAAAGGGTTGTGTGATGTGCGCCTGGGCGTTGAAGCGACCGTCGATAGTGTACTTGCCGAAGCGCCCGATGTGGTGGTGATTGCAACCGGATCGCAACCGCTGCGCATGGCATTGCCCGGTGGTGCGCCGGTGTTCACGGTTCACGAGGCGCTTGAGGGTGCCGCCGACACGGCCGCGAAGGTCGTCATCTTCGATCGCGAAGGGTTCAGCCGGCCGTTTGTGGTGGCCGATGCGCTTTCGGCGCGTGGCATACAGGTCGCCTTTCTGACGGCGCTGGCCGAAGTGGGAT
>CALLZL010000425.1 GCA_937859575.1 uncultured Chloroflexota bacterium | reverse complement strand
CTGTTCTTCTGTTCTTCTGTTCTTCTGTTCTTCTGTTCTTCTGTTCTCCTGTTCTTCTGTTCTTCTGTTCTCCTGTTCTTTTGTTCTCCCGTTCTCCTGTTCTTTTGTTCTCCCGTTCTCCCGTTCTGAGCAACCTAAAGTAGGTTTGTATGTCAATTCAACGTGTCGAACGCGATCTCAACCGCTTCCGCCAGATCGTGCGCGGCAAGATCAAAAAAGACCTGCGCAAATATATGTCGCAGGGCGAGATGATCGGTCGTCAGGGGCGACGCTATGTCTCGATCCCCATGCCACAGATCGATCTGCCACAGTTCCGCTATGGTGCGCGTCAGGGTGGCGGGGTTGGTCAGGGCGATGGTGGGGTTGGCGACCCGATCGGCCAGGGTGATGGGCAGCAGCAACCAGGGGCAGGCGAGGCCGGCTCCGAACCGGGGCAGCATGTCATCGAAGTTGATGTCACCCTCGAAGAGTTGGCGCAGATCCTCGGCGAAGAGCTACAGCTACCCAATATCGAGCCACGCGGCAAGAAGAACATCATCACCCGCAAAGATCGCTACTCCGGTATCCGGCGGGTCGGCCCCGACTCACTGCGCCACTTCAAGCGCACCTACCGCGAAGCGCTGAAGCGCCAGGTGATGTCGGGCGAGTACAACGCCGCCGATCCGATCATCGTGCCGATCCGCCAGGACATGCGCTTCCGCTCGTGGAAAGAGACCCTGATGCCCGAGTCAAATGCCGTTATCATCTATATGATGGATGTCAGCGGCAGTATGGGCACCGAGCAGAAAGAGCTGGTACGCATCACCGCCTTCTGGATCGAAACCTGGTTGCGTTCGCAATACAAAGAGATCGACATTCGTTATATCGTCCACGATGCGGCCGCCCGCGAAGTCGATCACGATACGTTCTACCATATCCGCGAAGGTGGCGGCACCAAAATTTCGTCGGCCTATAAGCTCTGTCAGCGCCTGATCGACGAACGCTACCCGGCCACCGAGTGGAATATCTATCCGTTCCATTTCTCGGACGGCGACAACTGGGGGGGTGGCGATACGCGTGAATGCATCGAGTTGCTGCGCAATCAACTATTGCCGCAATCGAACCTCTTCTGCTACGGTCAGGTGCGCTCGCTGTATGGTTCGGGGCGTTTTGCCCACGATCTTGAAGAACATCTCGGCAACCACGAAACCCTCGTGATTTCGGAGATCGCCGACCGCGACGATATCTATGATGCGATTAAGGATTTTCTCGGCAAAGGCAAGTAGTGCCGCATCCGCAGCACGCATGCCGCATACCACCCCATAAGAACACCCTATGAAAAACACCCGCCTTCCATCCGAGCTCCAGGCAGCCTGGGAAGAGATCGAAGCCCATGCCCGCGGCTATGGCCTCGACTTCTTCCCGATCATTTAT
The DNA here is from genome assembly GCA_937859575.1 of uncultured Chloroflexota bacterium. Taxonomy (GTDB): domain Bacteria; phylum Chloroflexota; class Chloroflexia; order Chloroflexales; family Roseiflexaceae; genus CALLZL01. Next base: position 10,357 of record CALLZL010000425.1, on the reverse strand, counting down.
GAGGTGCTCGATTACCGCACGCTCTACGAGACAGCCGCACTCGGCGGGTTTCCAACCCGCTACCCGCACTGGCGCTTCGGTATGGAGTACGACCAGCTCATGAAGGGGCATGTCTGGCTTGGCTCAACTATCTACGAGATGGTGATCAATACCAATCCGTCGTATGCCTACCTGCTCGAAGGCAACGAGATGGTCACGCAGAAGATGGTCATGGCGCATGTTGCAGCCCATGTCGATTTCTTCAAACATAACATGTGGTTTGCCCATACCAACCGCAAAATGCTCGATGAAATGGCGAATCACGCGGCCCGCATCCAGCGCATGATCGATCGCTATGGCTACGAGCCGGTCGAGGATTTCATCGATATCTGCCTGTCGCTCGACAACCTGATCGACTACCATGCACCCTACATCCGCCGCCCCGAAGCCCAAACCCAACAGCCGATCGTTGAAGTCGATGATCGTGCCGTGGTTGAAGGGTTGCATGTCGACCGCGACTACATGAAGGGGTATATTAATCCACCCGAGTTCCTCGAACAGCAGCGCCAGCGCATCGATGACGAACAGGCTCGCCAGCGCAACTTCCCCGAAAACCCACAGAAAGACATCCTGCTCTTCCTCATGAACTATGCGCCGCTTGAACGCTGGCAACATTCGATCCTCGAGATCATTCGCAACGAGGCCTACTACTTTGCGCCCCAGGGAATGACCAAGGTATTGAACGAGGGATGGGCCAGCTTCTGGCATGCCGAGATCATGACGCGCAAGGCGCTGCGCCCCAGCGAATTGATCGATTTTGCCGATCATCATGCCGGTGTAGTGGCAGTGCATCCGGGGCGCCTCAACCCGTACAAACTGGGGATCGAGCTGCTGCGCGATGTCGAAGAGCGCTGGAATACAGGACGATTCGGCAAGGAGTATGAAGACTGCGACGACCTGGCCGCCAAACGCTCGTGGGATAAACAGCTTGGACTCGGCCGCCAGAAGATCTTCGAGATCCGCCGGCTCTACAACGACGTAACGTTTCTTGATGAGTTTCTCACACCCGAGTTCTGCCTCGAACAGAAACTTTTCACCTTCCGCTATAATCGCGATACCGATTTCTACGAAATCGCCTCACGTGAATTCAAAGAGATCAAAGAGAAGTTGTTGTTCCGCATGACCAACTTCGGCCAGCCGTTCATCTTTGTCGAAAACGGCAACTATAATAACCGTGGCGAACTCTATCTGCGACATCGCCACGAAGGGGTTGATTTGAAGATGGATTATGCCCGTGATACCATGCGCAATATCCATCGGATCTGGACACGACCGATTCATCTTGAGACGATGATCGACGACAAAAAACGCCTGCTGACATTCGATGGGCGTGATTTCAGTGAACGAAAAATAGACTAATCGTGTGCCGCTAATGGCCGTTATGCCATAGAGTATGCACACAAGGAGAATCCTGATGGCACTCGGAAAACTACTCGCAGAACAACTCAACCAGCTCGCTGTCGGTTCGCCCGAAATTGCGCAGTCGTTGCGCGACGCCGGCGGCTCGATGGCGCTGGTGGTCGCTGCACCGGCAGCACAGGCAACCCTGACTTTCGCAGATCAGGATCGCTACAGTGTGACCTTCCGTACGCTCGAGGTCAGCCACGGCAGTGGTAGCGGTACGGTGGCAGCACAGGCGGCGGCACTGACACAGCGGTTAGCGTTTCTCGAAGAACCGCTGACGCTGATCGAGCAGAGCGCCGACGAACAGACGGCGCAGGTGCGTTCGTACCCGCCACTACGCGAAGGCGATGAGCGCTGGTATTGGGAGGTTGTGTTGCAGGGCGGCAACCGGCCCAGCGCCGTCATCGGCCGCTATCATTGGGCTCCCGGCATGGCCGAACGCGAGGCCGTCGCGTATCCGGCAACCTTCTCGCTTGTCTCACGCATTGCCGATGCGCTCAACGAGGCACTGCACACCAACGAGGCCGAGGCTGCAACCGGCCATCGCTGAGGCGCTGGCCGCCGCCACCAGGCAGTTGCGCAGCATCAGCCCCACGGCACGCCTCGATGCCGAACTGCTCCTGGCGCATGCCCTCGGCTGGAGCCGTGCTCGCCTACTTGCCGAACGCAACGCGCCACTGCCGGATCCGGCAGTGGCGCAGTTTCATGCGTTAGTGACACGCCGGCTGGATCTTGAACCGGTCGCCTACCTGATTGGTGAGCGTGAGTTCTATGGCCTGCGCTTTGCCGTCGATCGGCGTGTGCTGGTGCCACGCCCCGAAACCGAACTCCTGATCGACCTGGCACTCGCCTGGGCCGCCACACATCCGGGTGCCCTGCAGATTGCCGATATCGGCACTGGTAGCGGCTGTATCGCCGTTGCCCTCGCAACACATCTGCCACAGGCGCATATCAGTGCCGTCGACGTTTCGTGTGATGCACTCGACGTTGCACGGGCCAATGTCAGCGCCCACCACCTCGAACAGCGGATCACTCTCATCCATGGCGATCTGCTTGAGCCATTGGCAGCACCGATTCGGCTGATCGTCAGCAACCCACCCTATACAATCATGGCCGAGAATGAGGTCGGCGTCAATCGCCACGAGCCGGCACAGGCCCTCGACGGTGGAGCCGACGGGTTGGTGATCTATCGGCGGTTGCTGGCGCAGGCTCCGGCGGTGCTGGCTGCCGATGGGGCCGTTCTGCTCGAAATCGACGCCCGCCAGGGCGACGCCGTACACAAGATCGCGGCGGAAGCCTTCCCTCAGGCTGCGATTGCGGTACACCGCGACCTCGCCGGGCATGATCGAGTCGTCACCGTACAACTATCCTGAACGAGCAATGCCTCGCTCCAGTGATACTGGAGCGAGGCATCGAGGCATCAGCAGAGAGCTTCCTGCTAGAGCGAAGTGCATAACGATTGATCGCTGGGAGCGCGAGCGGCCCGCAAGCGCACACGATGCGTGCGCTAAGGGGCACCAGGGCAGATCGGTTGATACACCTGCCCACGGAAGTAGGCCTGCCATTCTGCCTCGCTGATCGGGCGACCGGCAACACCACAGGCGCGTTCGATCAAAGCCGCCGGTTCACTCTCGGCCGGCGGGCGCTCGCTGCGTGGTGCCCAGAGCCGCACCTGCCCATCGAGACCACCGGTTGCCAGGATGGTTCCATCACTATTCAGCGCTACCGAGCCAAGCGCAGCATCGTGCCCTACCAACCGGCGCTGTGTCAGACCAGCATCAACCGCCGTCAGATTCCACAATCCACCGGTTCCGTCAGCGCTTGCCGTCACGAGCAAGGTACCGTCGGCACTCGCCGTCAGATCGGTAATGTCACGGCTATGGCCGCGCAACACCGTTCGCGGTGCCGGATCCTGCTGTGCAGCCACATCCCAGAGCCGAGTTGCACCATCGGCCGTACCGGTAACCACCAGCGCACTATTGCCACTGAAGGTGATGGCCGTCACCGCAGCTGTTGCGCGCAGCACAAACGGCCCCTGGCCAAACCCACCAGCACCGAGCTGCCACAGATACGCCGGACCCGCCGACGTGCCATACGCCAGCCAGCGCCCATCGGGGCTAAAGGTCACCGCCGTAATCCGGCCGCGCACCGGGATCGAGAACTGTGCGTTCGGCCGTGGATCGTTCAGATTCCACAACCGTGCACTCCCATCATCGTGGCCGGTGAGTGCCCAGCGGCCATCGTTACTGAGCGCCACCGAGCGCACCGCCGAACGGGTACTGAGCGCCTGTGGCGCCGCACCGGGAGATCCCGGCTGCCAGGCTAGCGTCAGCCCATCGTCGCTGGCCGTCAGGAGCCTGCTACCGTTACGGCTCATAGCAACCGATGTGATCGTTCCTGTGTGGCCATTCAGCGCACGCGGCGCACCTTCTGCACTGCTCAGATCCCACAACTGCAGCGAGCCCGGCGTGCTCCCGCTCGTTATGACAAACCGTGCATCGGCCGAAGCTGCAAAGAGTTCAACCGGTGCCGCCGTGGTAAGGATACGCGCCTCATTATCGTCATCGTCAAGTTCACGGACATGTAACGCTGCATCGGCCCCGGCACTCACCAGGATCTCACCATCAACACTTAACGCCACCCCGGTTACCGCACCATTGTGCCGATCGATCCCGCGGCCGCCGATCTCTTCCACCAGCCGCTGCACGATCCCAAGCACAGTATCGCTGGGCGGATCCCCCGGGCGAGGAACCTGCAAAGCCGCCACGCCAAGCAACAAGCCGAGTTGCGGTTTGCCATCGTCGAGTGCCGTCTGCGCCTGCGCCGCAAGCTGCTGCGATCGCGCCACACGCGATTGGATCTCGGCCTGTTCGCGCGCTACTTCGGCCTGCTGGCGTTCAACTTCCGATATTGCCACGGCTGTTGCAGCCCGATCGGCATTCTGCCGTGCAACCGCGGCATTCTGGCTGGCAACCTCGGCATTCTCAACCGCAACCTGCTCGGCCGTCTGCCGAACGATCACCTGAGTCGCGAGTTCACCGGCGCGCGCTACCGCTTCGCTACGTGCCTCGATCGCTACATTTGCCGATTGGATCGCCACCACCGCTGCGGCTGCCGCCAGCAAAAACATAATCGCCAGGGCCGTCGCGGCAAGGCGTGTGCGCTGCACCGAGCGCGCACGTGCTTCGGCCAGTGCCTGGGCCTGTTCGGCCTGCCGCTCACGCGCTTCGGCCAGCGCCTGGGCCTGTTCGAGCGCCCGCTGCTGCGCCTGGGCTCGTTGTTGTTCTTCTTGCTGTACCGCAGCCCGGCTGGCAGCCACCAGCTCCGGCAGCGCATCGTCATACCCAAGGTAGCTCGCTTCGGCACTTGCCAGCCAGCGTTCAGCTTCATCAAGCTGGACTTTGTCGAGCAGGCCAGCCATACCACGGCCAAGCCGGATCCACTCAAGTGCCCGTTCTTCCAGCTTACGGCGTGTTGCAATCGAAACACGTTCATCCTCAAGCCAGCCAACCAGTGTAGGCCAGTTGCGTACCAGCGCCTCGTGTGCCACTTCGATCTGCGTATTCGAAAGCAGATCCGACGCAGTCATGCGCACCAGGCGCGCATCGATCAGCTTCTGCAGCACCCGATCAACCCGATCACGCGCCTCGCCGGCCCGATAGAGCGCATCGCGCGGCACTCGGTGGCTGGTGATTTCGAGCCCTTCTCCGGGGCGCAAAATACGCAGGAGAATGCGGCGTGCCGTTACCTGATCTTCGGGAATCAGGTTGTTGTACAACGCATCAGCACTACGCGCCAGCGCCTGCCGGCCACCACCGACACGCTGGTAGGCATCCCATGTCACCCGATTATGATCACGCTGTTCCCAGAGCTTCAGCAATGTAAACTGCAACAACGGCAATGCCGCCGGCTCGCCAAGCATATCCTGCAACAGCGCATCGATCACACCGCTCTCGAACTTCAACCCTACCTGTGCCGCCGGTCGCTCGATGGCCTCACGCATCTCGGCAGCGTTCAACGGCATCAGCTGCACCCGCGCATCTTCAAATCGCGCATGCAACAATGGCACCCGTGCCACAAAACTCTCGAAATCGGAACGCATGGTAATAATGACACGATGCCTGGGCGACTCGGTATCGACGAGTCCGAGCAGGTTATTGATAAACGCCATCTGTGTTGCTTCGTTCCCGGCAAGGGTGAAGATCTCTTCAAACTGATCAACAAACAGCAGCACCGGCTGCTCACTTGCCGTACTCAGCGTTGTGGCGAGATACGTCGGATCAGCCAGCAGGCGTTGCTCATTGGTTGTATCTTCTTGCTCCTGATCTAGCGTCTCGAAGACACTCCGCAATGGATCAACACGCCGTTCGCTGCGTGCCGAATAGCGTGGCGAAAAGCGGCGCTGCAAAAGATTCGAAAGGCTCACCAGCGGCTGACTCCCCGGCAGTAATGGTGGGAAGTAGCGCCAATCGGCGCTGCCCTCCAGCTCGCCAGCCCGCAGTGCCGGTATCAGCCCGGCACGCACCGCCGATGATTTCCCACTACCGGATGCACCCACAAGCACCAGCAGCCGCCGTTCCGACAGTTTGCCGAGCAGAAACTCGACGAGTCGGCGTCGGCCGAAGAAGAGCGACTGGTTCGACTCATCGAACGCCTCAAGCCCCATATACGGGCAGAGTGAGTCGTCGAGTTCGGGGGCCAGCTCGGGGTCGAACTCATCAAGCATCGAATCGGGCGGCTCGTGTGCAGCCCGGATCAGGATGGTCGTCCAGTAGTCGAGCATACTCTGCGCCGCCGCCCGGTCGTCCTCATCATCCAGCAAGGCCCCGGTGCGAGAACCGCGCATAATGAAGGCCGCCGCTTCCTGCAGGATATTGGGCGAACTGCTACTGATGCGATTCAGCTTCAACAAGCGCGTGTGTGCCGTCCGCATGGCGGCAAGCGAAAGAAATGGGCTAACCGCAGAATCACCGGTTGTCAGATCACTATTCTCCACCTGTCCTCCCGATTCGATAGGACACGATCGCACTGCTCAGGCCATCATACGCAAGACCGACGCCAGCGGCTCACCGACTTTGCGCAGTTCGTCGCACATGCGCTTCAGATCGACATCGATACGATAGAAACGATCGCCGGCCTGACGCCGAAAGCGTCGGAAGAAATGCTTCACTCGTGTCGCTTCTTCGGCTTCCAGTGCCGCTTCGAGTTTTTCGGCATCGCCGAGCAGGGCTGCCGCCCAACCGTCGGCCACATGCTGGCACAGATTGGTTGCCATCTGTTTGATATCGGGCCACGAGAGATCCAGTTCTTCGATATCTTGATCGACCAGTGATTCGATGCGACGTAGTTCAAAATCGAGCGCCTGCCAACGATCATGGCTCTCGACCAGATCCGCCAGTTCGCTACTCAGGCTGCTAAGCGCCACAACACCAACCTCAAATTGCTGAACACGTTCAAGCTGCAATGCAGTGGCCGGCAATCCGGCCCGCACCACTTCGAGCCCCTGGGCCAGCGGACGCAGCCGCAGCGCACGCGCCGCCGCATTCAGGCGCATATTGACCTGCGAAGGCTGTATCGTCAGAACCCGGTTGATCAGCCGCACTGCCCGCTTGAGCTGGCGCAGATCCATGCTTTCAATGGCGGTATGCAGATCCTGGCGTGCCTGTTCGAGATCATTCACCCAGGCGATTTCAGCATTCACATCCTCCGAACGATCGGCAATCGCACGACACTGCTCAATAACACCCTGCAGCGTCAGTTCGTGATCGACGAGATTCTCCCACGCCAGATCATCATCCGGCAGCCGGCGGCTCTCTTGCACGATCTGGTTATAACAGTGAAACTGAAGCGAATGGAGCTGATCATGGATGTCTTTGTAGGTTGCCAGGAGATCGAGTTGGGCCCCGGAGGCTTGAAAATCAGCACGAAACGAGAACACGGCATCACGAATGGCCGGCTGAGTCTGCATCAACTCGCCAAGCGCTGCCAGCCCACTACCGGCCGACTGCCCAACAGCTGCAATGGTTGTCTCGATGGGGGTAGCGATCTGATCCGGCGGATCAAACAGCCGGCCATCGGGCGCACGGGTATAGACGACCGGCGTACCCCAATCGGCGCGCCCCAGGCCGGTCGCCGACATAACGGCACGCCGACCCTCGGTCATATAGGCATCGATCGGGTAGCCACCGGCCAGTGCGCCGTAGAATTCGCGGGCAAAGGCCCGGGTGGCTTCTTCAGGCACCTTGAACTGCATCGCAACCACAGCCGGGATCTGTGCCCGAATCAGCGCCGGCGCTACCGAACGAAATGCGTCGGTGGCCAGCTGCGCCCCGGAACACGCATCGAGTACTACCAGGCGCAGACCACTACGATTGAGCATAATACCCAACTGCAAGGCACTCACCGGCTCAGGGTCGCCATCGGCATCTTCCAGCACCAACTGCCCGGTTGTACCGTCGCGCGTAAAGCCGCCATGCCCCACAAAATGCCAGATGTGGAACTCCTCGCGCAGCAGTTGTTGCAAACGGGCCACCGTCAGGTGCGGCTCGACGGTAATCTGCACCAGATCACCCATGTCGCGTAGTGCTTCCTGCACGGCACGAAATTCACGTTCGACATCGATCGCCGGCGGAGTCTGCGCGCCGGTCAACAGTACCTTGAGTGGCAGCGACGCCTTAAGCGAGGGGACTTTATCTTGCTGTGGGAGAAAGCGAATGATTGGTGCATCAAGGAGTGCTAATGGCCCCTGATCCGGGTCGTAGAGCAGTTCCCAGGGCAGAGCCGTGAGGAGTATTTCGCTGGCGGGTATATTGAGGCGCAGACGCAGCCCTTGCGTCTCGCTCAGTGCGCCCTGGCTGCGAACATACACATCCTTGATCGGGCCGGCAAACAGGCGGCGAAAAAGCACCTGGCCAATCTGCATCAAGATCGCCTCATCGGTATCGAGGCGCTGTAACCGTTCGTTCAGTTCAGCATAGCCATCATCGTCAGGCAGTTCGAAGTAGCCCTGTGCTTCGCCCCCCGGCCCACTTACCGTGACCCGGAACCGCGTGCCGTCGAGCACACCGATCAAGATTTCGAAATCAATATACGATTTCATAGTGCACGACTGCCCGCTACGTTACTTCTTGCTTCAGTATAACATGGCGCTATCTGCCCCGCACTGTGGCATGCCACAGTGGCAGGCGGCATCAATACACATAGACCGACACCCAGCTTCGAGGGCGGCAAAGCTACCCTCGAAGCTTACCTGTGACATGACCGACACCGAACTTGCAGTGCCGGGCTGTTGCAACTTCCCGATTACCACCCTATACACGCGTCTGATCACGGTGGATGCGAACCGTCCGAGTCAGAAGCGTCAGTCCAAGCAGGGCGAAACCGGCAAGCGGTACCCCCGAACTGGTGTTCGGTAGCTGTGGCGAGCTTGCGGGTGCCTGTGCCACGATTCCTGGCGTTGCCGTCGCCTGATCTGCCGCCTTCGGCTCCGGTGTTCCCGTCGCATCGGGGGTTGCCGTGACATCGGCGGTAGCGGTTGGTTCGCCAGTAGCGGTTGGTTCGGTGGTGCCTGTCGGCGTCGGTGTTTCGGTTTCGACACCTTGTGCCGCGGCGGGTGGGCCGACAACCAGCACCGTCACGATATTCGAGTAGATCGGCAGTGTCAGCCCGGCAAACGATAGTTCCGACTGTGAAACGATCCGGGTGCCGACGGCTACATCAGATCGCACCCGCGCGGTAATGGCGATCTCAATACGTTCGCCACGCTTCAGTTCGCCAACGCCAAGCCGTATGCTGTTACCCTGCAGTTGCGGATCGCTCACGCCGGCCGGTGCATCGGCATTGGCTACCTTGACAGCCACAACTTCAAGGTTGGCCGGCAACTCACTGGTGATCGCCAGATCACGCACCGCATCCCCCGGGCGATCGTTGATCAGCGCGATAACATAGGTCAGTTCCTGATCACGGAACGCACTACCCCAGTCGCTCGCCATACGGAAGAAGATCCCGGTGGTTACTTCAACTGTTGCCGTTGCTGCCGGTGTTGCGGTTGCCGCCGGGGCGGCTGTTGCGCGCGGCGGGCTTGCTGCTCCACCACCACTCCCTGCGCCGGGTGCCGGTGCAGGTGGAAGGATCGGGTTGGCCTCGGGGGTTGGCGGCAGAATGACCGGATTAATCGCTTCGGGCTGCGATTCACTGCCGCCGCTCCCGCCGCTCCCGCCACTGCCGCCGCTCCCGCCGCTCCCACCACTGCCGCCATCACCGCCACTGCCGCCATCACCGCCACCGCCTGTCGGCGGCTCGGTCGGTACAACCAGCGTCGTCGGCGTGTGGGTTGCCGTCGGGTTACCACCACCCGCCGGCGTTGTGGCGGGCGGCCGGCGCACCCCGCCGCCCGGGGTTTCTACCAGCACCGCATCAGATGCCGCAGTAAAGCTGCGGGTATCCTGGGCACTGGCCTGATTACTGATCCGTGAGCCGGGCGTGGCTGAATCTCGCACCCGTACGGTTATCAGAATTGTGGCCGGCGACCCACTACTGGCAGTAACCGCGCAGGTTACCGTATTGCCGCTGGTGCTGCACGAACCACTATTCGCACTTGTGCCGGCAACTTCGAGTGCCTCATTCAGTGTATTACGTACCGAGATTTGTATCGGTGTCTGGCTATTGCTAAAGGCTGCAATCGAATAGCTGTAGCTATCGCCGCGATTGACCGCCGACGAAGAGGCCGACATCGAGAGCGAGAGCGGGGCCTCGCCGAGAATCGGTGTCGGTGTCAGGCTTGGTGTCGGCGTAATGCTCGGCGTTGGAGTCTGGGTTGCCGTTGCGTTCGGGTCGGTCGTCGCCGTCGGCGGCACGGTGTTGGTCGGTGTAACATTCGGATCGGTCGTCGCCGTCGGCGGCACGGTGTTGGTCG
>CALLZL010000424.1 GCA_937859575.1 uncultured Chloroflexota bacterium | reverse complement strand
CTCCCATTCCTCCGCGCGCGTAAACGCGGCGGTTTCCTGGGAGGTTTTTGATGAAAGAGTTCTGCGATGTTGCAGTGATTGGTGGTGGGATGGGTGGGGTAGCGGCAGCCCTTGCGGCATGCGAGTCGGGCGCGCGCGTGGTGCTGAGTGAACCGACCGACTGGCTGGGTGGGCAGATGACAAGCCAGGGAGTATCGGCGCTTGATGAACACCGCTATATCGAACAGGCCGGCGGTACGCGCAGCTATATGGCGCTGCGCGAGGCGATCCGCGATCATTATCGGCAGCGTTACGGGGTACTCGCTATGCCCGATGGTGCGCCGTTGAATCCGGGTAATGCCTGGGTGAGTGCCATGTGCTTTGAGCCACAGGTGGCGGTTGATGTGATCATGGCCTGGCTTCAGCCCTTCATCACGAGTGGGCAGCTCAGATTGTGCCTGCGTCATGTGCCGGTGGCAGCACAGATTATCGGGCGGCGGGTAGAAATGGTGCGGTTGCAGGCACTCGATGACGATAGCGAGATCGAGATCCGGGCCGGCATGGTGCTTGATGCAACCGAAACCGGTGACCTGCTCCCGCTTCTGGGTGCCGAATACCGTGTTGGTGCCGAGGCGCGCAGCGAAACCGGCGAGGCTGATGCGCCGGAAGTGGCCAAGCCGGGCGAGATCCAGGGATTCACCTTCTGTTTTGCGGTTGAATACTGCCCCGGCGAAGATCATACGATTGCCAAGCCGGCTGGCTACGAAGCGATTCGTGATGCGCAGCCCTTCACCCTGACGCTGACGACCCGCAGCGGCGAGCTGCGACCGTTCCGTGTCTTTGCAAGTGGGCCGACCGGGCTGCCGCCGTTCTGGACATACCGGCGTCTGATTGATGGTACACTCCTTGATCCAAGTGGCCGGCTGCGCGATATTGCGATGATCAACTGGAATAGTAACGATTATCACGATGCAACGATCATCGATGTTCCGGCAGAAGCGGCAGAAGCTGCGCTGGCGGCGGCCCGCCGGCTCTCGATCTGCTTTCTGTACTGGATGCAGACCGAAATGGAGCGAGATGACGGTACCGGCCGCGGCTACCCCGAGCTGCGGCTGGTTCCCGAGGTCATGGGGACGGTCGATGGGCTTGCCAAGGCACCCTACATCCGCGAGTCGCGGCGGATCGTGGCACTCAAACGAATTGTTGCCGACGACATACTGGCGGCCGGGCGTATGTCGGCGCGTGCGGCCCATGTTGATGATAGTTGCGGTATCGGCTGGTATTACATGGATCTGCATCCAGCACCGGGGAATCCGCGTTCTCTGTTCGAACCGACATTGCCATTCCAGATTCCGCTTGGTGCGTTGACCCCGCGGCAGTCCGATACCCTGCTGGGGGCGTGTAAGAATATTGGCACGACACATCTGAGCAACGGTTCATACCGGTTGCATCCGGTAGAATGGAATATTGGCGGGGCGGCCGGGGTACTGGCGGCCCGAGCCCTGGCCGATGCACTTACGCCGGCGCAGATCCGGCGCGATCGGCTGCGCGTATTACAGGCCGAACTGGTAGCACGCGGTATTGCGCTTGGCTGGGCGATCGATATCGCACCGGATCACCCCCGGCATGCGCTCATCCAGCGGTTGCTGGCGGCCGGCATGATTGCCGCCGGCAGCGAACGTGATCGTTCGCTCGAACTGCAGCTCGATGCGCCGTGTACAAGCCGTGAAGCGCATGCAGTTGTACAGGCGGCAGCCGATATTGCCGGGCGAGCCGTGCCGCCGCCGCCAGAGCAGCAGCCGGATGCAGTTGCAGACGGCGCGGTATGGGCGGGGTTGCTTGGTGGCCTGGGTATTGTGTTCGCCCGCGAAGCTGTGCCGACCCTTGGTGAGGTTCTGGAACTGTTGCACAACCATGGTGTGGGTTCGTGAGACAAAGCCTGCGGTGAGCAAGTATCGCCGGCCGAGACGGTTCAGGCGGATGGCCTGCAGTGTACCAACAGCAAAGGGGTTTCCTTGTGACGATTTCGATCCTACTACTGGGTACACCGCAGGTTATGCGCGACGGCCAGTTACTAACGGTGCCGCGGCGGCAGAGTCGGGCATTGCTCTACTACCTGGCGGCACAGCGCGGCCGGGTTGAGCGTGAGCATTTAACCGATCTCTTCTGGCCTGACCTGGAGCGTGCGGCAGCGCGGCAGACCCTGCGCACCACCCTGCATGGATTACGGCAGCGGGTGGGTGAAGCACTCGAGATCGACGACATAGCATTGGCGGTTCGTGATACCGTCGATGTCGATCTGCGTGAACTTGAGCAACAGCTAGGCCGGTCGCAACCGGAACTCGCGACCCTCGACGCAGTGTTGGCACGCGTGCGTGGCGAACTGCTCGAAGGGTTTAGTTTGCCCGACGCACCGGGCTTCGAGCAGTGGGCCGGCAATGAGCGTGAACGGATCGGGCGGCAGGTGGTGCGTGGCCTGACGATCCTGGCGCGTGCCTTTGCCGGCCAACGTATGTTTGCCCCGGCGCTTGATGCACTCGAACGCGCGCTGTTACGCGATCCGCTGCTCGAAGATGTGCAGCGTCTGGCGATGCAGATCGCCTACTTCTCAGGCGACCGAGTTGGTGCCATTCGGCGCTACGAACAGCTGCGGATGCTGCTCGACGAAGAGTTGGGCGTACCGCCGATGGCCGAGACACAGCTGATCTATGATGCGATTGTGACCGACGGCCTTGATTCGGTGATCCTCGATCAATGGCAGGCGACTCTGCCGCCAACCGCACCAGTGGCATCGGCACAACCAGCGCTCGGGCGCAGCGATCTGCCTTTTGTCGGCCGCGAGATCGAACTGGAGCGGCTGCGGCAGGCGATCGCCGGCGGCCATATGGTGCTGATATCGGGCGAGCCGGGGATCGGTAAGACGCGACTCGCGGAAGAGTGGTTGCGTTCGTTCTCTGGCCAGGTATTGCGTGGTAGTGCGTATGAGCCTGATCGAGCCCAGCCGTATCAGCCGATTGTCGACGCATTGCGGCGTGTTGCCCGCGAAGGATATGCCCTGCTGCGTTTCGAACGCGATCTGGCGGCGGTATGGCGGGCCGAACTGGCGCGCCTGGCTCCGGATCTGTTCGGCGTTGTGGCGGGTAGCCCGATCCCATCGCCGTTACCGGCCGACGAACTGCGGATGCGCGAGGCGATCGGCCAGTTGTTGCGTTCTCTGGCAAAGGCTCAGCCATGCGTATTGTTCATCGATGATCTCCAGTGGGCCGATCATGCAACCCTCGGGTTGGTTGGGTATCTGGTACGGCAGCGGCTGGAGGGCTTGACGATCCTGGCGACGACGCAGCCGCTTGTGCCACGCACGCCGGCTGCAACACTGATCCAGTCTATGACGCGGGAAGGATGGATCGAACAGATCGCGCTGACACGCCTGGCGCGGGCGGCGACTTACGAACTGGTCCAACAGGTTATTCCTCATGGGGTTGAGGTATTAGGCGAATGGTTGGAGCGCCATGCCGAAGGCAATCCGTATGTCTTAAGCGAATTGATCCGCCATATGGCACGGCGGCGCCTGCTGAGTGATGTACGGCAGCTTGACCTCAGCGATGCGACGCTTGTGATCCCCGATACGGTCTATGCTTTGATCGAAGCGCGGCTTCAGGCATTATCCGATGATGCACGGCGTATTCTCGACACGGCGGTAGCGATCGGGCGTAGTTTCGGCTACGATCTGGTGGCGCGTGCGGCCGGGCTAGGCGACGAGGTCGTGCTTGATGCGATCGATGAGTTGCTGGCTGCCAGGCTGATTCGGCACAGCGGCAGCACGAGTTATGAGTTTGATCATTCGCTGACGATGGAGGTTGCGTATCGTGATATTGGTGAACCACGCCACCTGCTTTTACATCGGCGGAAAGCGGCACCCATCAAACAAATAC
>CALLZL010000423.1 GCA_937859575.1 uncultured Chloroflexota bacterium | reverse complement strand
ACCACCGAGATCTACACTCTTTCCCTACACGACGCTCTTCCGATCTTCTCGACCACGCCGGCGGGTTCCCGCGATCGGGTGGGTCGTCACTTTGCGATCCTCAACCCGCACCAGCAATTCGGGCGAGGAACCGACCAGATCACAATCCGGGGTGTGCAGGTAGAACATATACGGCGATGGATTAATAGTGCGCAGGGCGCGGTAGATCGTAAAGGGATGTGCCCGTACGCGGCGGCTGAAACGCTGCGACGGTACAACCTGGAAGATATCGCCGGCGGCGATATACTCCTGTGCCGCCTCGACGCGGTGGGCATACTCTTCCAGCGAGATATTCGATACCGGCCTGGCGGCCATGCCATGCGGCGCTTCTTCATCGGGCCAGGGATCATAATCGGCACGAAAGGCATCTGCCGATGGCACACCGGCCGGTACACCCGGAAACTGCAGTACCGCATCGGGTGGCACTGGCGCATTGAGACGCGCAATCAACTCACCAATTCGCTCAGTCGCCCGGCGATACTCAGCCTCGAGATCGGCTGCATCGAGATGCACATGGCTGATCACCTTGATCTTATGGCGCAGATGATCAAATACCAGCAGTGTATCGACAAACTGCCACACACCATCGGGGATCTCGTAGCTGCGGCGCTGCGGGCGCGGCAGGCGCTCGAAATAATCAACCGCATCATAGCTCAGGTAGCCGACGGCACCGCCGACAAAGCGCGGCAGATCCGGCAGACGTACCGGCCGGTAGTCGGCCAGGTACGACTGCAACAACGCCAGTGGATCCCGATACGGCAATGTCTGTTTGTAGCCGCCCTGCACCGCCGAGGCAACACCGCCCTCGAAGCGGAGCGCCAGATACGGCTCGGCACCGATAAACGAATAACGTGCAATATGCTGCCCACCCTCGACCGATTCAAGCAGGAAACTGTACGGCCCGCGGGCAACCTTGAGAAACGCCGATACCGGCGTCTCGAGATCGGCAAGCACCTCGGCATAGATCGGGCAGAGATTGCCCTGGTCGCGTAGTGTGCCAATTTCATCAAGCGATGGTTGGATATGCATCGAAATCTTCTCCTGACCAATGTAGTGAGGGTAGGTACGGCGTAACCACGAATAGTGCGAATAATCCGAATATTGTTTATTCGTACTATTCGTGTTATTCGTACTATTCGTGGTTCTCTGCTACATAAACAACAACCCCATCGCTTCCTTCATCCGGCGCAGGGTTTCGTCGGCCTCGTTCCGCGCCCGTGCACTGCCGGCCGCCAATACCTCTTCGACAATCCGCGGGTTGCGCTCGAACGCGGCGCGTCGCTCGCGGATCGGATCGAGAAAGTTATTGATCGCCGTCGCCAGTTTGCGCTTGACTTCCACATCGCCCACTTTGCCCTGCTGATAGCGCTCCTTGAGATCGTTGACCTCCGCGACATCCGGATTGAAGGCGTCGTGATAGATGAAGACCGGGTTGCCCTCGACTTTGCCAGGAATATCGGCCCGAATACGCGCCGGGTCGGTATACATACCGCGTACCTTCTGCTCGACGGTTTTCGCGTCGTCGCTCAGGTAGATCGCGTTATCGAGGCTCTTCGACATCTTGGCCTGGCCGTCGGTACCCACCAAGGTCGGCACTTCGCCGATCAGCGTATCCGGTTCGGGCAACACCTCGCCATACAGGCTGTTGAAACGCCGCGCTACCTCACGAGTCACCTCGAGATGCGAAGCCTGATCCTTGCCCACCGGCACCAGATTGGCACGAACACACAGGATGTCGGCGGCCTGCAACACCGGGTAGTTAAGCAAACCGGCCGATGGTTGTTCGATCTCAAGATCCTGCATAACCTCTTTGAGGGTCGGCACCCGCTGCAAGCGCGGTACGGTTACCAGCATCGAGAAGATCAGCGCCATTTCGGAAATAGCCGGAACCATCGATTGCAGCACATACGAACTGCGCTCGGGATCGATCCCGATGCTCAGATTGTCGAGCACGACATGCCGGATATTCTCACCCGTCAGGCGTAGCCGCTCAAGCTCGGTGCGGGTGGTGAGCATATGCAGATCGGCCACCAGGAAGAAACAATCGTATGTATCCTGCAACCGGGCACGATTGGCCATCGTACCGACATAATGGCCGAGATGCATCTTCCCGGTCGGCCGGTCGCCGGTCAAAATACGTTTGCGAGTCATCGGGTCTGCTCCTTTATGGTATGATTCTGATAGTGTCCGCTACAAAGAAACCCCAGGGAGTCTATGTCGCCACTCAACCGACGCCGGGCGCTTGCGCGCTTGATGGCGCTGCCGACGGCACTGTTGCCGGCTGCTGCGATGGCTCAGGAACGTGCCACGCTGACCAGCCCGCAATCGATAGCCGCACCATTGCAACCCATCCCGATCGAGGTGCGTATTCCCGGCTATAGCGGCCCGGCCGCGATCATCCTGTTCGACGCCCGTAAACGCTACGCCGGCACTGCCGAAGGGCGTGTCGCAAATGGCAGTGGTGTCATTCCCGTCGTGCCGCGCGGCGCACTTGGCCCGCAGTGGGCAGCCCTGTTTGCCAGCGGGCAGCAGGTTGCCACCAACCCGTCGCTCTTCACCCTCGATGCCCAGACCAGCCTGATCACCGGGCAGGAACGCTTTGACCGGTTCGTCCCGGCCGCTCGTACCCTCATGAGTCAGGCACTGCTCGAATATCCGCTGAACGGCAGCCGCGCCCATGGCTATCGATCGCCCGACAGTGCGCTGATCTGGCTGCGCGATCATGTCTATACACTGCGTGGTGTCCGCTATTTCGATCCCGATGTCCGCGGCACCTACGATATCTTCCAGCGCTACCAGCAGGCCGACGGCAGTTTCCCCGATTTCCTGCCGCGCCCCGAGGTCGGCGTCAACAACGCCTATCGCACCGCCGTCGAAGCCGATGTCGAATACCTGTATGTCCAGGGAGTCTATGAAGCCTGGCAGGCAACCGGCGACGACGCGTGGCTGGCACAGCACCGTGACTCGATGCGCAAGGCGCTGACCTATTCGTTGCGCGATCCGCTGCGCTGGGATACCGAGCGCGGGCTGATCAAGCGCCCGTTTACGATCGACACCTGGGATTTCGAGTATGGCCCGACGACGATCGACCCGACGAACGGGAATCCTGCGCCGCGTCACTGGATCGACGAGCAGACGAAGCTGGGCATTTTTCACGGCGATAACACCGGCATGGCACAGGCGCTGCGCATGATGGCACAGGTCGAAGAGCGTATTGGCGACGGTGGGCTGGCGCAGTTCTGGCGTGGCGCCGCCGACAGTATCATGAGCAATCTGAATGGGCTGAGCTGGAATGGCCGTTTCTACCGTCATCATGTCAAACTCCAACCGTATGATGTTCCCGGTGTCGATGAAGAGCTTCAGTTGAGCCTCTCGAATGCGATTGCCCTCAACCGTGGGGTGTTATCCCCCGAACAAGGGCAGGCGATCCTCGCTGAATATATTGCCCGCGGCGAGACAACCACCGCATTCGCCGAGTGGTTCAGCATCGATCCACCCTTTCCGTATGGTAGCTACGGGCTCGCCGGTCGCAGCGGCGAACTCCCCGGCTCGTATGTCAATGGCGGTATCATGCCGCTGGTCGGTGGCGAACTTGCGCGCGGTGCATTTCGCCACGGCCGCGAGACATACGGCTTTGCCATCCTCGAACACTACTGGCTGCGCATGCTCAGCCGCGGTCGAACCTTCCTCTGGTATCATCCATCGGGTGCCGAGGGGGTCGGCTCCGAAGATACCATTCCGACCGATGCCTGGAGCACGGCGCATATGCTTGCCGCACTGATCGAAGGCGCTGCCGGGATCCGCGACAACCATGTGGCGCTGCGTTCTGTGACGATTGCACCGGCCTGGGGTGCAACCAGCGATGTACGTAGTGCCTATGCCGTTGCGCGCTATGCCGGCGGCGATGGATACGCCGCCTACCACTGGCAGCAGCGGCAGCAGGCGATCGATATCCAGCTCAGTAGCAGCGCCGATACCTGCCAGATCCGGCTCTTGCTGCCGGCCGACGCCGAGCGTGCCGCCCGACGCCGTGGCAGGCTGCGTGTGCTGCTGAACGGCAACCCGACGCCATACACAATCGAATCGATCCTCCTCAATCAGGTGCTGGTCGTTGCAGCAAGCGGCACCGTCGTTGATCTGCAGGTGCGCTGGTAGCGCTTGATCCCTCGCGCAGGGGGTACGGATGCAATCTCGTACATCCGTACCCCACGCCGCACCCTATTCCGCAACGCTCGGCAGCCCGGCAAGTGCCATAGCGACTTCATCCTCGGCATATTCGAAATCGCGCAGACGACCGGCACTGTAATCCATATAGGCCTGCATGTCGAAGTGACCATGGCCACACAGGTTGAACAGGATCACCTGCGACTCGCCGCGCTCTTTGCAGCGCAACGCCTCGCGGATCGCCCCCGCCACCGCATGGTTGGCCTCGGGTGCCGGAACAATCCCTTCGGCGCGCGCAAACTGTACACCGGCGGCAAACGTTTCGAGTTGCTGCAGCGCGATCGGGTCGATATGCCCGAGTTGCAGCAGATGGCTGACGATCGGTGCCATGCCGTGGTAGCGCAGGCCGCCGGCATGGATCCCCGACGGCACAAAATCATGCCCTAATGTATGCATCTTGACCATCGGTGCGATCTTGGCCGTATCGCCGTAGTCATAGGCATACTTGCCGCGCGTCAGGCTCGGGCATGCGGCCGGCTCGACCGCCACAATGCGCACATCACGTTCACCACGCAGCTTCTTGCCGATAAACGGGAATGCGATCCCAGCGAAATTACTACCACCGCCGGTGCAGCCAACAATCACATCCGGGTAATCACCGGCTAATTCGAGCTGCGTCAGCGCCTCCTGGCCGATTACCGTCTGGTGCAGCAGCACATGGTTAAGCACACTGCCGAGTGCATAGCGTGCATCCGGATCCTGCGCCGCCACCTCCACCGCCTCGCTGATTGCGATCCCAAGGCTACCGGTACTGTCGGGATGCTCGGCAAGGATCATGCGGCCGGCATTGGTCGTTTCGCTTGGGCTGGCGATCACCCGCCCGCCAAACGTCTCCATAAGCGCACGCCGATACGGCTTCTGGTGATAGCTCACCTTAACCATATAGATCACGACTTCAAGACCAAAGAAGGCACCTGCCATCGCCAGCGACGAACCCCACTGGCCGGCACCCGTCTCGGTGATCAGGCGCTTGACACCTTCCTGCTTGTTGTAGTACGCCTGTGGAATGGCGGTATTTGGTTTATGCGAACCAGCCGGGCTCACCCCCTCGTACTTGTAGTAGATCTTTGCCGGCGTATCGAGTGCCTGTTCGAGCCGCCGCGCCCGGTAGAGCGGCGTCGGTCGCCACTGACGATAGATCGCCTGCACCTCCTCGGGGATCTCGATCGAACGTTCGGTACTGACCTCCTGCATGATCAACGCCATCGGAAAGAGCGGCGCCAGATCCGCCGGCCCGATCGGCTGCCCCGTCGCCGGATGCAACGGCGGTGGCGGCGGCCCCCGCAGGTCCGCCCCGCTGTTGTCCCAGCCGGGGGGGCCCTGGTCCTCCCTCAGCG
>CALLZL010000422.1 GCA_937859575.1 uncultured Chloroflexota bacterium | reverse complement strand
TGCGGCACCGCTGGTGTGGGCGGCTCGGGCTGGGCGAACCCGCTCGACGCCGCCAACTGGCTGCCGAGCAGCATCCCCGCCAGGGCTATCCAGGCACGTAGAAAACGATTCATGGCCAACATCCTCATATTGGGCAACGCACAATGCGCACCGTCTGTGAGGAGTTTAGGGTCGCGCAGGCAGCGCGGCATCACACCTTGGTGCTATCACATCCACCGAGGAAGTACTACGCCAGAAGGCCGATACTACGGGCACGGGCAACCGCTGCGAGGCGCGAAGTGGCATCGAGCTTCTGCAGAATATTGGTGACATGGCGCTTGACGGTATGCAGGCTAATGATCAGGGTATCGGCAATCTGCTGGTTGCCGGCACCAGCGGCGAGCAGGTGCAAAACCTCGATTTCACGCGCTGTCAGCGGTTCCGCCAGATCCGGCACGCCGAGAGCGGCCGTTGCCGCCGCCGGATCGCGTTCAAACAGCGCCAGCGTTCGTTCGGCAAAAGCGGCATGATGATTGGCGGCAACGGCACGTTGCAAGAGCGGTACCACGACAGCCTGCCCTTCGAACCAGAGGCGACCCGGCAGCTGTTCGTGCGCGCATTCGGCAAGCAGCGGGGTAAAGGTCGCCAGTGCCGCAGCGGCCTGCCCGCGACGCACATACAGTGTGGCCAGCGCCACCCGCGCATCACCGACCAGCCGCGCATCGCGGTATCTGGCCTGCTGGGCAATCGCAGTATGCAGCAACTGCTCGGCGGAATCGTCGCCGCGATGCATGGCATCAAGCCCTTCGATCATGATGCGCAGACCATGCGCAGACGGCCCCTCGATGGGGGATACCGCCGCCCGCAACAGCGCCAGAGTCACTGTGAAGCACTGCGTATCACTGTGGAGCCACGCAAGCCGTGCCAGCAGTGCAAGGTAGAGAGTGCGCCATTGCTGAGCTGCGCTATGGCCGGTGGTGTCGAGGTGCTGCAGGAATGCTGCAGCATCACGCTGTGCCGTTGCCAGATCGCCGCGCAGGCCATGCATGGCCCAGGGCAGCAACGCCAGATCTATATCGATCCAGGGCAGGCCGCCCAGTCGATCGGCCAATGCCAGTACGGTGGCTACCTGCACCTCGGCCTCATCGACCCGCCCGCGCAACAGTGCGCACCATGTCGAGATACTCCCATGGGCTGCCTGCAGTGGGCCGCTCTGCTGATCGGCTGCTGCAGCCAGCACACGACAAAAACGTTCGGCCAGCGCAACCCCATGCGGCAGAAACAAAAATGGCGTATGGAATGCCGTAGCCACCGGGTAGAGCACACTACTATCGCCATGCGCTTCAAGCTGCACTATCAGTTCGGCGAGATCGGCCGCCCCTGTGGCTGCGTCTCCATCGGCCAGCGCATTCCAGATATCGCTGATCAGCCGGCGTGCGACCATTGCCGACGGCAGCGTTGCGGCGCGCAACTCTGCATTGAGACGCCCGGATGTCTCATATTCGCCAAGCATGCGCGTATTGTCGGCCAGGTAGATCAGGATCTCGTGATACTGTGCCTGATCCTCGCTTGTCGCAAATGCGCGGGCGGCTCGTTCAAGCCATGGGCGTGCGGCCGTCTGGTTCCACTGTTCGCTCAGGGCAATGCCATAGAATGCCATGAGCTGCGGCCGGTTGGCCAATGTTTCGGTGGGAAGCGCCTCGATGATCTGGCGAAGGGTTGGGATGGCTGCACGCCGGATCAGATCACGCCCAATCGATTCCACCATGGAAGCAGCAGCTTCGGCCTGCCCGGCTGCCAGCAGATGTTGCACATGATGGCGCGGCGTCGTTGCATAGCGCGCAGCACGCATGTGAAGATCGCGCAGCCAGCCTGGATGTTCGCGGCGCAGCCGCTCACGCAACACCTCGGCAAACAGATCATGATAGCGGTAGGCTGCCGCTGCATCCGGTGTATCGAGCGCCATCAGAAACAGGTTGCGCCGGTAGAGCTGATCGAGCAATGCTGCCGCATCACTACGCCCGGTGACAGCCGCACAGGCCGCCGGGGTAAGTTCACTCAGGATCGCCGTTTCGAGCAAGAACATGCGCACAAACGGATCTTGCCGTTCGATCACCTCTTCGGCCAGATACTCAAGAATGGCCCGGTCGGTATGTGCCAGGCCGGCCAGCAGGCGCTCGCGTTCGGCAGGTGCAGACAGTCGTTCCAGCGAGCCGGCCAGCAGGCTGATCCCGGCGGCCCATCCTTCGGTTCGCAGCCAGATCGCCCTGACCTGCTCGGCATCAAGTGCCGCCCCAAGCATTGCTGCCAGCAGGCGCTCAGTCTCTTCGGCGGTAAAGCGCAGTTCGGCCAGGCGTAACTCGGCCAGCAGCCGGCGCACGCGCAGCCGCGCCAGGCCCAGCGGCGGATCATGGCGCGTGGCAAGTACCAGCCGCAATTGGGGTGGCATACGCTCAACCAGGTACTCCAGTGCTCGATAGATCTGTGGATCCGCCAGTGTATGCAGATCATCGAGTACCACGATGCACAAACGGTTCAGCTGTGTATCGAGCTCATTGAGCAGCAACCCGATCAACGCAATCAGATCAACCCGTGGATCGACACCACTCGTCAGCGTTGCCTGCACCTGTTCGCCACACCCCGGCAGTACTCGCTGCAGCGCGGCAAGCAATGCGGCAAGAAACAGCGCAGGATCATCATCGTGCGGATCAAGCGCGAGCCACACCACATCCGAGTGTGCGAGCGGGGCGGCATGCAGCGATGCGATCCATGATGCCAGCAGCATCGTTTTGCCCGAGCCGGCCGGTGCCGATACCAGCGTTAACGGATGGCGCTCGATCGCACGATGCAGTTGTTCGAGCAGCCGTGCCCGTGGGATCGTCTCCGCCCGCACCAGCGGTGGGCGCAGCTTGGTCTGCACAATCCATGATGTCGGTAGCGTACTCATGGCGCTAGTGTAGTACTGTCGCGGAATTGCGTCAACGCGCCGCAGATGCGAAGTTAGGGCGTATGCATTCTCGTGACAGGTAGCTACTTCCTCATCGTACGTTGCGCCCTCGCTACGCACAACAACCGGCAGCGCGCCTATACTAACAAGACAGTGGGATCCTCGCAGCAGGAGGAGACACGATGTACCGCACACTGATGGTTCCCCTCGACGGCTCGGCTGTCGGTGAGTGTGCCCTGCCGTTGGCGATGGCCATTGCACAACGTGCCGATGCACTCATCGATCTGGTGCATGTCTGCACTCCACCGGCGGCACACGATCTCTTGCTCCGCTTTCGCCAGGAAGACGAAGATATCTCGCCGCAGGCTAGTAGCCGGCTGTATCTTAATCAGCTTGCCGACCGCCTGGCCGCCGCAGCACAGGTTGCGATCACCACAACCGTACTTGATGGTGAAGTAGCGGCAACCTTGCGCAGCCATGCGATTGCAACTGGAACCGACCTGGTCGTTATGACGACTCGAGGGCGCGGCTCGCTGGCACGCGCCACTCTTGGTAGTGTCGCCGACGAACTTATTCGTACCATGTCGCTGCCGCTGCTCCTGACACATCCTGTTGCGTATGATACCGATCAAGCACTGCCGGTGATCGCACCCGGCCGGCGGAAGATCCTTGTTCCGCTCGATGGATCAGTGCTTGCCGAAATGGTGCTGGAGACGGCCGTCTCAATCGGATCGCTCTTTGACGCTGAATATACGTTGTTGCAGGTGATCGATCCGCCCATGCTCGGCTATGCGCTGACTGCTCGCGCCGTGCAGCTCGATGAGCAGGCGGTCGATATCTGGCGCGGTGAAGTGCTTACCTACCTGGATGCCGTGGCAGATCGGCTTCGTGGGCGAGGGCTGTCGGTCACCACTGATGTAGCCTTTGGTTACCCACCACACGCCATCCTGATGTATGCCAATATGCATGCGGCAGATCTAATCGTTATGGCAACCCATGGTCGGAGTGGCATGGCACGCATCCTGCTCGGCAGTACGGCCGGCACGATCATCCGCGAGGCTCATATTCCAGTGCTGGTGAAACGCCCAGCCACCTAGAGCGAAGTGCAGACGTATTGAAAGGAAGAGTACATGACCACGACAGCCTGGCCGATGTCGCGTTTTCCCGGCATTCTTTTCGGTGCAGATTACAACCCCGAGCAGTGGACTGCAATCATGGGCTATGCCGATGAAGCGATCTGGCAGGAAGACATGCGCCTTATGCGAAAGGCGGGCGTCAACACTGCAACCGTTGGTGTCTTTAGTTGGGCCGAACTCGAACCGGCCGATGGGCAGTTCCGTTTCGACTGGCTTGATCGCCTGCTTGATCTGCTGCATGCCAACGGCATTCGTGCTTGCCTCGCCACCGCTACCGCAGCTCAGCCGGCGTGGCTCTCGCAGGCCTACCCGGATCTGCTGCCGATCAATGCCCACGGGCTGCGTCAACGCCATGGCAACCGCATGAACTTCTGCCCAACCAGTCCGGATTTCCGCCGCCATGCCGCACGGCTCGCCGGGGCACTTGCCGAGCGCTACGGTTCACATCCAGCATTGCTGATCTGGCATATCAGCAACGAGTATGGCCCCTCGTGCTATTGTGATCGCTGTGCTGCTGCATTCCGCGCCTGGCTGCAGGAACGCTATGGTTCGCTTGCCGCACTCAATGCAGCGTGGGTCACCCCTTTCTGGGGCCACACCTTCAGCGACTGGTCGCAGATCGAGCCACCACTGCAGATCGGTGAACGCAGTATGCAAGGGCTTGTGATCGACTATGCACATTTTATGTCGGACATGAACCTGGCCTGTTATCAGGTCGAAGCGGCGATTCTCCGCCGGATCACCCCCGACATCCCGATTATGACCAACTTCCACGGCCTGGTGAAAGGGCTGGACTACGCCACATGGGCACCTCATCTTGATATTGTTGCCTGGGATTCGTACCCACCGAAGGGCGAACCACCGGCGCATGTTGCCTTCCGCCATTCGATCATGCGCGGCCTCAAGGGTGGCCAGCCCTGGATGCTGCTCGAACAGACACCAAGCCAGGTGCAGTGGCGATCACACAACCCGCTCAAACGCCCGGGCGAAATGCGCTTGCAGAGTTACCAGGCGATGGCGCATGGTGCCGATAGCATCATGTTCTTTCAATGGCGTCAATCGCGCGGTGCATCCGAAATGCATCATGGTGCGATCCTCAGCCATGCCGGCAGTGATCGGACCCGCGTGTTTCAGGAGGTAGCAGCCCTCGGTGCCGAACTTTCGTCGCTTGGCACGCGCACCCTCGGCAGCCGCATCCCCGCCGAGGCGGCCCTGCTCTTCAGCTGGCCCAGCTGGTGGGCGGTTGAATATGAGCCGCGCCTTAGTAACACTATCAGCTATATGGCAGAAACAACCCGCGCATTTGCCGCACTCTGGGAACAGAATATTGCCGTCGATGTGATTTCGCCTGATATGCCGCTCGATACATACAAACTGGTGGTGGCACCGCTCCTGCACATGCTGACCGATAGCCAGGCTGCAGCTATCGAACGTTATGTCGAACAAGGCGGCACACTGATCACCACCTTTTTCAGCGGGATCGTCGGTCGCGACGGCCGGGCGCATCTGGGCGGCTCGCCGGGGCCATTGCGGCGCACGCT
>CALLZL010000421.1 GCA_937859575.1 uncultured Chloroflexota bacterium | reverse complement strand
ACCCGCTGGTGGATGATGGCACTGGTGCTTTTGCACTGGTCGAAGACACCCGCAGCCGCATGATCGTTGCGGCGCTGATGGTGATGCGGGCGACCTGGGAGTATGCCGGGATCTCTTTTGGTGTCGGGCGCCCCGAGGCGGTGGCCAGCCATCCGGATTACCGTAATCGCGGGTTGATTCGGGCGATCTTCGATATGTTTCATGCTCGAAGCGCGGCGCGTGGCCAGCTAGCCCAGGGTATCACCGGGATCGCCTATTTCTATCGTCAGCTCGGCTATGAGTATGCGCTTGATCTGGGTGGAATCCGTTCGCGGGCGATCAGTACGATTCCGCAGCTGAAGGAGGATACGCCCGAGCCATACCGGTTGCGCCCGGCCGTGGTTGATGATATCGGCCAGCTGACGATGTTATATGAACGTGAGCGAACCCGCCATCAGCACGGGGCACCCCTGCTGGTATCGGCAAAGGTCGATACGCAGTACTGGCAGTGGCTGCTTGCCGGGCAGAATGTCGAATCGGGTGAGGGTTGGGGCACCCTGATCGTGGAAGATGCGCAGGGGCGGAGCATCGGCTATGTGCTGCACCGCCGGATTCGATCACGCGAGGCCGCAAGTATCTATGGGATAGCGGTTGAGCCGCATGTCTCGCTTGCAGCGGTGATGCCGTCGATCCTGCGTGGGTTTGCCGCGTTGGCGCCAACACTGCCGGTATGGCGCGAAGAGTTGCCTGCACCGGTGAAGATTCAACTCTGGCTCGGTGCGGCGCATCCCGCCTACGATGTCGTGAGCGAGCGGATTCTCACACCGCTTGATCCGCCGTATGCATGGTATATCCGCGTGCCGGATCTTGCCGGGTTCCTCCAGCGCATTGCTCCGGCACTCGAACGACGCCTGGCCGGTTCGACGTATGCCGGGCATACTGGCGAGCTGAAGATTACATTTTACCGCGGCGGGTTGCGGCTGGTGTTTGCCAATGGCCGCCTCAGCGAAGCAACCGACTGGCGTGCACCGGTGTGGGGTGATGAAGCACAGGCAGGGTTTCCGCCGCTTGTCTTCTTGCAGCTCCTATTCGGGCGGCGCAGTTTCGCCGAACTCGCCTATGCCTTTCCGGATGTCTGGGCCAACGATGCCGAACGGGTTCTACTCGAAACCCTGTTTCCAAAACAGATCTCGTGGGCGATACCACAAGATTAAATGTGAAAAGAAGGGCGTTTATGAATGCCTCGCTGCAGCGATATCAGGCGCTGCTGGTGGATTATTTACAACCGCAGTGGCGCAAAGCGCTGCTGCTGTTGCTGCTCGTGTTGAGTGCGACCGGGCTCCAGGTCGCGAATCCTCAGATTATCCGATTCTTTATCGATACCGCAGTAGGGAGCGGTTCGCTGCAGCCGCTTTTTATGGCCGGCATCGTCTATTTTGGGGCGGCGCTCCTGCTGCAGATCGCCACCGTCACGGCTACCTATGTCGGTGAGGATGTCGGCTGGACGGCAACCAACCGGCTGCGTTCGGATCTGGCGTTGCACTGCCTGCGACTCGATATGTCGTTTCATAACGATCGCACGCCGGGGCAGATGATCGAGCGGGTCGATGGGGATGTTGCCAATATTGCGATCTTCTTCTCGCAGTTTGTGGTAAATGTGCTCGGCAGCCTGCTGTTGCTGGTCGGCATTCTGGTGGCGCTCGCCTTTGAGGATTGGCGGCTGAGCCTGGTGCTGACGGTCTATGCTGTGCTGGTGCTGACGGTGCTGGTACTGATCCGGCGGATCGCAGTGCCGCGCTGGAAGGCCGCCCGCGAGGCGAGTGCCGAGCTGTTCGGCTTTATCGAAGAGCAGCTTTCGGGCACTGAAGATACGCGAGCGAGTGGTGCCGGCCCGGCGGTGTTGCGGCGGCTCTATCAGTATGGCCGGCAGCGACTCGAGAAAGAACGGCGCGCCGGCCTGGCCAATACCCTCATGGTGATGACCTGGCTCGGGCTGTTTACGATTGGGCAGGTGATAGCCTTCGGTGGCAGCTATCTGTTATGGCGCGACGGCCTGCTTACGATTGGTGCCGTGTATCTGATCGTTGCCTATACCGAGGCGCTGTATCGGCCACTTGAACAGATCACCGAGCAGATCCAGCATATGCAGAAGGCGATCGCCAGCCTCGAACGGGTTCAGGAGCTGCGCGATACTCCAGTGCGGATCCGTGACGGCGAGCAACTGATGCCGCATGGTGCGCTCGGCATTCGGTTTGCCGATGTTTCATTCAGCTACGACCACGCCCATGGGGTGGCGGTTGATGATCGATCGGCGACCAATGGCCTGCCACAGCTGCTTGCCGAGCACAATGGCGCAACGAGCAATGGTGTACCGGCGCTGCCGGGCACAACCAACGGCCTCGAACCGGCAACTACCGCCATTGGGCCACGAACGACGGTCGAGTCGATCTCGTTTGCATTGGCACCGGGCCAGATTCTGGGCCTGCTCGGGCGTACCGGTAGTGGTAAGACGACCCTGACGCGCCTGTTGTTCCGATTATATGAGCCAACCAGCGGCGCGATTATTGTCGAGGGTGGCGATGGTTCGATCACCCTTGATGTGGCGCAGATCGATGATCTACGCCGACGGATCGGGATTGTGACGCAGGATGTGCAGATTTTTCGCGCCAGTATCCGCGATAATCTCACCTTTTTCGACTCAACCATCAGTGATGAGCGAATCCATGCGGCGTTAGCCGAACTGGGCCTTGGCGAATGGCTGGCGCGCCAGCCGGCCGGCCTCGACACCGAGCTTGCCGGCGGCAATAGCGGCCTGTCGGCTGGTGAGGCACAGTTATTGGCATTCGCACGCGTGTTTCTGAAAGATCCCGGATTGGTGATTCTCGACGAAGCATCATCACGGCTTGATCCGGCCACCGAGCAGCGGATCGAGGTGGCGATCGACCGATTACTGCATGGGCGCACCGGGATCATCATTGCCCACCGGCTGGCAACCGTGCATCGAGCGGATCGGATCGTTATCCTCGAAGGTGGGCGTATCCGCGAGCAGGGGGCGTATATCGAGCTGGTGCAGGATCCGGACTCGCGTTTTGCCCAGCTTCTGCGTACCGGCGAGATGTCGGAATTACTGGCGGCATAGGAGACATCATGACAGCCCAACCAACCATTGCCGATACCGACGAGCCTCGGATAGATATTCCGACCTGGAAGTTTATCTGGGGTGTCATTCGGTTTCAGCCGGTGCGGTATTTCTTCAATAACATGGGGATGATCCTGACGATGCTTGCCTGGCAGATCCCAGGGTTGATCAGTCGGGAATTTTTCAATGCCCTGAGCGGCCAGGCGGCCGTACGCTTCGACCTGTGGGCCCTGCTGGTGCTGCTGCTGATGTCGGCGGTCGGCCGCATCTTTGGCATCTTCAGCTTGATCCGTACCAATGTTCCGTTCCAATATATGATCCACACCCTGCTGCAGAA
The DNA here is from genome assembly GCA_937859575.1 of uncultured Chloroflexota bacterium. Taxonomy (GTDB): domain Bacteria; phylum Chloroflexota; class Chloroflexia; order Chloroflexales; family Roseiflexaceae; genus CALLZL01. Next base: position 1,426 of record CALLZL010000421.1, on the reverse strand, counting down.
GAATATGCTGAGCCACATTCTGCGGCAGCCGGGGGCACGCGCCCTGCCCGAAGAGCCGGGCAAGGCACTGGCACGCTTCCGCGAGGATGTGCATGAATTACCACTCTTCGGCTTAATGTTCAACGACCTGATCGGCTCGTTGCTGTTCGTAACGGTCGCCATGGTGGTAATGATGTCGGTCGACCCACTGATTACCGCCGTGGCGATTGTACCGCTGATCGGGCTGGTGGCAGTGTCGAACATTGCCACCAGGCGTGTCGAGATCTACCGCAAGGCGAGCCGGGCTGCCACCGGAGCAGTCACCGGGTTTATCTCCGAGACATTTGCCGCTGTGCAGGCGGTGAAGATTGCTGGTGCCGAAACGCGCCTGATCCGCCACTTCGAGCAACTCAATGAGCGACGGCGTGTGACATCGCTCAAGGATCGCCTGTTTGAAGAGGTGCTCGGATCGGTCTTCTGGAATGCTGGAAATCTTGGTACCGGGTTGATTCTGTTGCTGGCGGCACAGTCGTTGCGTTCTGGCAGCTTTACCGTGGGTGATTTTGCCCTGTTCATCTTTTATATCGGCTTTTTTACCGAAGCGACCGGGTTTGTTCGGTTTCTTATGGCGCGTTACAAACAGGCCGGGGTTTCGGTGGCACGCATGGTGCGATTGCTTGGCGGTGCGCCGCCCGAAGCACTGATTGAGCGCGGGCCGGTGTATGCCGAAGAGCCGTTGCCCGAGATTCCCTTTGAAGCCAAGAAGGCATCCGATCGTCTTGATGAACTACGAATCGAAGACCTGAGCTACCGCTACCCCTCATCGGGGCGCGGCATTGAAGGCGTAGATCTGACAGTACGACGCGGTTCATTTACCGTGATCGTCGGGCGGGTCGGCAGTGGTAAGACGACCCTGCTGCGCACGGTACTGGGGCTCTTGCCGCTTGATCGCGGCCGGATCGTATGGAACGGCACGCATGTAGCCCAGCCGGCCGATTTCTTTGTGCCGCCGCGCAGCGCCTATACTGCGCAGATACCACGGTTGTTTAGCATGTCGCTCCGCGAGAATCTGCTGCTTGGCCTGCCGGAAACGCATGCCGACCTGCAGCGGGCATTGCGGCTTGCTGTGCTCGAAGATGATGTGGCAGCGCTCGACGGCGGCCTTGATACGCAGGTCGGCCCGAAGGGGGTCAAGCTTTCGGGGGGGCAGATCCAGCGGGCGGCAGCGGCACGCATGTTTGTGCGCGATGCCGAGTTGCTCGTATTCGACGATCTCTCAAGTGCGCTGGATGTCGAAACCGAGCAGCAGCTTTGGGCGCGGCTGGCAGCCGAGGCCGATACAACTCATAGCGTCACCTGCCTGGTTGTCTCGCATCGGCGGGCGGCCGTCCGGCCGGCCGGCGACAAATCCGGTTTTGGGGGCGGCCCCGGTGGATCAACGGGGTTC
>CALLZL010000420.1 GCA_937859575.1 uncultured Chloroflexota bacterium | reverse complement strand
GATCAGGGTCAGGTTTTCCGTTAGCTGTGCAGATGGAGAACAACATGGATCGCGTACGGATCGGTATTATCGGTTGCGGTGGGATGTCGCGCCACCATGGGCGGGTCATTACCCGGCAGATTCCTGGTGCCGAGATTGTCGGGCTGGCAGAGCCCAATGAGGCGAATCTTGCTCGTTTCATTAAGGATGTGTTTGATGATCCGGCCGCCGAGCCGGCAACCTTCAGTGATTATCGCCAGTTGCTCGAAGAGATCGAGCTTGATGGCGTGATACTGGTAACACCCCATAACCAGCATTTTCAGCAGGCGATGGATGCGATTGATCGCGGGCTGCATGTCATGATCGAGAAGCCGATGGTGATCTCGACGGCCGATGCCAAAGCGCTGATCGCCCATGCCGAGGCCAATCGCAAGGTGGTGTCGGTGGCGTTCCCCGGGCCGTTTACCCGCTAATTCCAGTATATCCGCAAGGTGATCACCGCCGGCGAACTGGGCGAGATCTCGGGTGTGACGGGGGTGTGTGCCCAACAGTGGATCCAGAATGTCGGCGGTACCTGGCGCACCGTGCCCGAGATTTCAGGTGGCGGCAATCTGTACGACAGCGGCGCGCACATGTTTAACGCCATGCTGTATCTGACCGGCCTGGGGGCGACCGAGGTGTTTGCCCATATCAACAACAAGGGGCATGCCGTCGATATTGTCGGTACGGTCTCGATGCGCCTGACCGGCGGCACACTCGGTAGTGCGTATGTCAGTGGCGACTCGACCTTCTTCGAGCAGGGGGTCTATATTCAGGGAACCCGTGGCTCGATCAAAACCAGCATCTATGGTGGGTCGCTTGAGCATTGGCAGGGCAACGAACGCGTATTGTACCCGATCGTGCCAGAGACGACCACCCCGCAGCAGAATTTTGTCGATTGTATTCTGGGCAAGGCGGCAACCCCCAGCCCGGCGACGCTTGGCCTGCGGCAGGCGCGGCTCATGGACGCGATCTATGAATCGGCGCGTCTTGGCCAGCCGGTACAGGTTGTGGCTGACGAGGAGTAGTGATTCATGCATGTTGGTATTCTGACTGCGCCGATCAAGCGCACACCACTGAGCGAGATCATCCCATGGGCGGCCGGGATCGGTGTACGCGCCCTGGAAGTTGATGTCACCGGCGCGTCGGCCTTCCCCCTGAGCGCCGATGATGCGCTGGTTGCCCAGACGCGTGAGCTGCTGGCGCAGCATCAGGTGCGTATTTCGAGCCTGGCATGCTATGTGAAGCTGACCGGCGGCAGCGCCGAACAGGATGCACAGGCGCGAGCGATGGTCGAACAGGCGATCCGGCTGGCGGCCAGGCTGGAGGTTGGGGTCGTTTGTACGATTGGCGGTTTCCCGGTAGGCAACAAGAGCAAGGAACAGACCATCACCGAGGATGCGCCGGCAGCGTTTCGGCCGCTGCTGGATCTGGCAGGGGCACATGGCATCAAGATTGCGCTTGAGAACTGGTTCGCCACCAATATGCAGCATCTCGATCACTGGCGCGCCATGTTCGATGCTGTACCGGATGCACATTTCGGACTGAACTTCGATCCGTCGCACCTCGATTGGCCGGGGATCGACCCGATCGGTGCGGTGGAAGAGTTCCGCGATCGAATCTTCCATGTCCATGCCAAGGATGTGCTGGTGGATCACGCCCGACTGGCGCGGGTCGGCTCGATCGGTGAGGGGTGGTGGCGCTATACCCTGCCGGGGTATGGCCGGATCCGCTGGGGTGAGTTTATCACCGCACTGCGCGATATCGGCTATAACGACGTGCTCTCGATCGAACATGAGGATCGTGCCTTCCCGGCCGAAGAGGGGTTCGAGCGGGCAGCACGCTTTCTGAACACCCTGGTGTAGAACGCTTCACAATCACAGGCGGCGGGGAGGCACGCAAGCTGATGTGAGCCTTCCCGCTGCCTGTGCTATAATGGCGTGCTCTGCAACACAGCATCGCACAGACCCCCGTCTGCGCGGCGCTGTGGCTCTTGGCGTTCCACGAAAGGGGGGAACCGTGCGGCTGTACTGGGAGATCGCCCGACGGTCGTTTCAGCGAGCGACAACCTACCGCACCGCGTATATTGCCGGGCTCCTGACGAATGCCTTTTTCGGCGCACTGATCTCATTTGTGTATATCGCGGTGTATCAAGGGCGCGGCGAGGTCGCAGGGTTCAGCGTGCGTGATGCGGTCAGTTATGTCTGGATGACACAGGCATTGATCTCGATCGGTGCGGCATGGATCGCCCCCGATCTTGAGCGGACGATTCGTTCGGGTGATGTGGTGACCGATCTATCGCGGCCGTGGAGCTTCTATGGCTACTGGGTAAGCCAGGCGCTTGGCGAGCGGCTCTTTAATCTGCTGATACGCGGTTCGCTCACCTACCTGATCGGGGTGCTCTATTTTCGGGCATTCGTACCGGATGTGGCGACACTCGTGGCGGCATTGCCGGCACTGCTGCTGGCGACCCTGCTGGCATTTGCGTATGGGTTCCTGATCAACCTTGCCGCCTTCTGGATGTTCGACACGACCGGCCTCATGTTGCTGGCAAACTTCATGATGTCATTCTTCTCCGGGTTTCTGCTGCCGCTGGCCTTCTTCCCCGAGCCGCTGGCGACCATTGCGAACTATCTGCCGTTTCGGGCAATTACCAGTGTGGCGGCGCAGGCGTTTCTCGGCCAGTTGTCTGGGGGGGCACTGATCGAAGCCTACCTGCTGCAGATCTTCTGGGCGATTGTGCTGATCGGCGCCGGGCAACTGCTCTTGCGCGCTGCAATGCGACGGGTTGTGATCCAGGGAGGCTAGATGCTGACACTCTACATGCGGCTGGTTGGGGCGCGGATCCGGGCGCAAATGCAGTATCGGGCGTCGTTTATCTTCGAGTTGTTCGGCTTTGCCCTGGTGACGGGGGTCGAGTTTGGGGTGTTGCTCATCCTGTTCAACCGCTTTGATGCTGTTGGTGGTTGGAGCCTGTACGAAGTAGCCATCCTGTATGGCCTCAGCTCCATATCGCTCAGCCTGGTCGAGATGATCGGGCGTGGCTTCGACGCACCATTTGAGCGCATGATGCAACAGGGTGCGTTCGACGGTATTCTGCTCCGACCATGGGGTACTTTTTTTCAGATCCTGGCTTCGGAATTTCAGGTACGCCGGCTTGGCCGCACGATCCAGGGGTTCGGGGCACTGATGTTCGGCATTGCCGGGCTGACGATCAGCTGGACATCGGCAAAGATTGTGCTGCTGGTACTTGCGGCGTTGTCGGGATCGTTGATCTACCTCGGGCTGTTTGTGATCGGGGCGACGATCTGTTTCTGGACGATCAAAACCCCCGAGGTGTTGAATGCGTTTATCTTTGGCGGTCAGCAGCTGACGAGTTACCCACTGAGTATCTACAGCGAGGCGATTCGGGTGATCTTTCTCTCGATTGTACCGCTTGGCATGGCGATCTACCCGGCAACACTCTATCTGCTCGATCGCAGCGACCCGCATGGCTTACCGGTAGGGCTGGCATGGGCTGCTTTCCCCGCCGCGCTGCTGTTTTTGGCACTGTCGCTGGCGTTCTGGCGGTACGGAGTTTCGAAATACCAGAGTGTCGGCAGCTAGCGCGCAATGGTCGCGGTGGTCATATACGCCTGATGAGAGGAGGGATGCGGGTGGCACTGATTGATGTCGAACATCTGCGCAAGAGCTTCAGTATTGCCATACGCCAGGAAGGCCGGCTGGCCGCCTTGCGCTCGCTGGTACGGCGTACATACCGCGAAGTCGTCGCGGTGGATGATGTATCGTTTGCGGTCGAGGCCGGCGAGATGGTGGGGTACCTGGGGCCAAATGGGGCCGGCAAATCGACGACGATGAAGATGCTGACCGGTATTCTGGTGCCGAGCGGTGGGCGGATACTCGTCGATGGGCGTGATCCGCATCGGCAGCGCACCGAGCATGTGCGGCGGATCGGCGTGGTCTTCGGCCAGCGAACACAGCTCTGGTGGGATCTGCCCACCATCGAGTCGTTTGAGTTGCTGCGGCATATCTACCAGATTCCCTATGAACGTTGGCGGAGCAACCTGACACGCTTCTGCGATCTGCTTGAGCTCCAGCCGTTCCTGGCGACACCAGTGCGGCAGTTATCGCTTGGGCAACGCATGCGTGCCGATCTGGCGGCAGCACTGCTCCATGATCCGGCGATCCTGTTTCTCGACGAGCCGACGATCGGGCTGGACGTGGTGGCACGTGAGCGGATCAGGGCGTTTCTGACGCAGATCAACCGGGAGCATGGTGTAACCGTCATCCTGACGACCCATGACCTGGGGGATATTGAGCGGTTGTGTCAGCGGGTCGTGCTGATCGACCATGGCTGCGTGATCTACGACGGGGCACTGGCGGCGCTGCGTGAGCGTTATGGCCGCGAGCGGGCGCTGGTGGTCGATCTTGATCCGGGCGGAATGCATCGGCCGCTTGATGGGCTCCGGCAACTGGCCGGTGTGGTGGCGCTTGAGCAGGAAGGAGTGCGGCTCCGGCTAGTATTTGACCGGCACGAGACGACGGCGGCAAAGGTGATAGCGGCGGTAGCCGAGCAGACCCTGGTGCGTGATCTGACGGTCGAAGAGCCGCCGATTGAAGGGATTGTGCGGGCGATCTACGAGGCACCCAGAGCCGGGCTCTGATGCGGTGCCAGCTACGGCAGCATGGCTGCCGTAGCTGGGGAAGCGCAGACTACTCGGATTTTGGTTCGCCGCTGCGCAGCAGACCATAACCAGCCAGGCCGGCGATCAGCGAGGCACCGAGGATACCGATCTTGGCGGCTTCGAGGCGCGCACCATCGCCGAAGGCCAGGGTTGCGATGAAGAGCGACATCGTAAAACCGATACCGGCCAGGAAACTGACACCCAACACCTGCCGCCATGTGACGCCTCGCGGCAGCGCGACGACACTGAAGCGTACCAGTAGCCATGATGTCAACATAATACCGATCGGTTTGCCAAGCACCAGGCCCAGTGTGACCCCGAGGATGATCGGCATGGCGTCACCACCGAGTGCGTCGGGCGAGAGTTGCACACCGGCGTTGGCAAGTGCAAAGATCGGAATGACACCAAACGCAACCCAGGGATGCAGGGCATGCTCGATCTTCTGCAGCGGAGCCTGAACTTCCTCGCAGGCTGCCTCAAGCTCGTAGACGGCACTCTGCTGCCGTTCATCGGTCATCATGCGCTCCTGACCGGGATCGGTGCGCTCGAACTGCGCCAGCAAGCCACGGGCACGCTCGAGGAACAGATCAGGATTGATACGGTTGCGTGCCGGGATGGTCAGCGCCACCAGCACACCGGCGATCGTGGCATGCACCCCCGACTGCAAGAACGCAAGCCAGACGATCAGGCCGAGTGCGACATACACAATCGTACGGCGAACACCGGTCAGATTGGTGACGGCCAGCAGAGCCAGGAAGATAAAGCCGATCCCAAGCGCGGTGTAGTTGAGCTCGCCGGAATAGAAGAGCGCAATGATCAGCACGGCGAGCAGATCGTCGATCACGGCCACCGCCGTCAGGAAGACCTTGAGTGCAAAAGGGGCGCGATCGCCGAGCAGGGCGAGCACACCAAGGGCGAAGGCGATATCGGTAGCCATCGGCACCCCCCAGCCGGCCGAACCGGGGCCACCGGCATTGAGTGCCACATAAATGAGAGCCGGGATCGCCGCACCACCGATCGCCGCAACGATCGGCAGGATGGCATTGCGTGGATTCGCAAGCTCACCAACAATCGCTTCCCGTTTGAGTTCGAGGCCGACGACAAAAAAGAAGAGAGCCATGAGGCCATCGTTGATCCAGTGCAGCACATTTTCGCGTAATTCGAATGGGCCGACCGAAATACCGATATAGGATTTCAGAACCCCCATATACGCCGATGAAAGTGGCGAATTGGCCAGGATCAACGCGAGGATCGTCGCAGCGATCAATACCAGGCCACCTGATGTTTCGCTATGAATGAAGCGCTGCATCGGTGAAATGATGCGCGCGAGCGGTGTTTCACGCCAATCACGAGCGGGGGCAATACCAGTCCCTGCCATTGTGTTCCTCTCTATTTGTTACTCAGGCTTATCGTTTCCATCCCGTGCAAAAGGTATACATATGGTATTGTACACTATTTTTTTTCCCCCATGATATCGCCATGACCGCCCGACTTCTGCGCGTGAGGGACGACGGTTCTCGAGATCACCCCTTGACAAATACCCCCGAGTTCTCTATACTCGTTTTAGTGAAAGCTAAACTTTATTTTTGTTTATATGGAGGTTTTAATGCAGCGAGGAATTATGAAGCCGGCAATGCTCCTCAGCCTGCTGGTGATCCTTCTGGTGGCATGCAGCGGCAGCCCGGCGGCATCGGAGGATCCGGCGGCACGGGGCGGTGCGTTGAAGGTGATCACCACCACCGGGCAGATAGCGGATGCCGTGCGCCAAGTGGCGGGCGAGCGGGTAGTTCTTGAGAATCTCCTGGGACCGGGGATCGATCCGCACACATATGTTGCCACCGAGGGGGACATTGCGCGGTTCGCCGAAGCGGATATTATCTTCTACAATGGTTTACGGCTCGAAGCGCAGCTCGACCGGGTTTTGCAGCAGATCGGCAGCCGTGGTATGACGGTAGTAGGGGTCGGTGATGCTATTGAGCCGCAGAAGCTGCTCAACTGGGAGCCGGAGGCTGGTTTGCCGTACGACCCGCATATCTGGAATGATGTCGAGCTCTGGCAGGAGGCAGTGATCGTTGTGCGCGACACGCTGATGCAGGCTGATCCGGCCAATGCCGCCTATTTTGCCGAGCGTAGCGCAGCCTATCTGGCACAGCTCGACGAACTAGACAACTATATTCAGCAGCGCACTGCCGAGCTGCCGGATGATCGGCGGGTTCTGGTGACGGCCCACGACGCATTCGGCTATTTTGGCCGAGCCTATGGGTTTGAGGTTGAAGCAGTGCAGGGGATCAGCACCGAAGCCGAAGCGGGTGCCGGTGATATTCAGGCTTTGGTCGAGATCATCGTGAGCAGGCAGGTACCGGCGATCTTTATCGAGACGACCATCTCGCCGCGAACGATTGAGGCGGTGCAGGCGGCGGTGCGCTCGCAGAACCACGAGGTGGTGGTTGGTGGCCAGCTCTATTCGGATGCGATGGGTGAGCCGGGTACGGGTGCCGATACCTATATCGGCATGATGCGGCATAATATCGACACAATCGTGGCGGCACTTGGCGCATAGCCGCCAGGTTTCGCCGGTAGCCGGCTATTGAGCGTGCTCAGGGGGTATTGAACTTCGAGTACCTGCCAAGAAACACAGACAGAGGTAACGCATGCAATCGGATCTTCCTGCGATTGAAATCACCGACCTGACGGTCGCCTATCGTGATCGACCGGTTCTATGGGATGTCGATCTACGGGTGCCAACAGGGATCCTGATGGCGATTGTCGGGCCGAATGGCGCTGGCAAGACAACCCTGATCAAAGCCATCCTGGGGCTGGTGAAGCCGGCTGCCGGGCAGGTGCAGATCGCCGGTAAGCCGTATGCCCAACAGCGTTCGCTGGTGGGGTATGTGCCGCAGCGTGGCAGTGTTGATTGGGATTTCCCAACCAATGTGCTTGATGTGGTGATGATGGGGCGTTATGGCTCACTGGGCTGGTTCCGCCGGCCAGGGCAGCCTGAGCGTGACCTGGCGCTGGCGGCACTCGAAAAAGTGCGTATGGTTGATTTTGCCCAACGCCAGATCAGCCAGCTCTCGGGTGGGCAGCAGCAGCGTGTCTTTCTGGCGCGCGCCCTGGTGCAGGATGCGGCGATCTATTTTATGGATGAGCCATTTCAGGGGGTAGATGCGACAACCGAGCGGGCGATTGTGGCGTTGCTGCAGGATCTGCGCGCCGCTGGAAAGACGGTCGTTGTGGTGCATCACGATCTCCAGACGGTACCCGAGTATTTCGACTGGGTTACCCTGCTGAATGTCCGGCGCATCGCCAGCGGCCCGGTCGATGAAGTATTTACTGAAGAGAACCTGCGCCTGGCGTATGGTGGGCGGGTGGCCTTCCTGAGCCGGGCTTCGGAGCATGCCCCCTATACCAATGGGGTTGTACAGTAAGCAGCGTGGTGCGACCATGACAATCCTCTTCGAGCTATTGAACGACTATACATTGCGGACAATCGCACTCGGGGCAGCTGTGCTTGGTATTGTCAGCGGGGCGCTCGGATGTTATGCGGTGCTACGGCGGCAGGCGCTGCTGGGTGACGCTATGTCGCATGCCGCATTGCCCGGGATCGTCCTGGCGTTTCTGCTGACCGGGCTC
>CALLZL010000419.1 GCA_937859575.1 uncultured Chloroflexota bacterium | reverse complement strand
GACGAGCAGCAGGCACAGCCCGGCGACCGGCAAGGCCAGGCGGCCACTGCGCCGCCCCAGGGTATCGATTCCCAGCCCTGCCAGCAGCGCAACCCCCAGCAGCACCAGGATGATGAAATGCCCGGGGTAGCGTGCCGCCTGTATCGGCGGCAGGGTATACAGCCACTGGTAGAACGGCAGTATCGGCCCGAGCGCCAGGAGCCAGGCCAGCAGCGCCAGGATCCCCCATGGCGCGGCAGACTTCGGCCGTGCCATCAACCCAATCAGTGCCGCAAGCAACACGCTATAACCCAGAAACGCACCGCGCACCGCCGGCTGCGGCAACAGTGCCTGCAGTAGATGCGAGGGCGGCGGTACCACCACTCCGGCCAATGGGATCGAGCCGCGCGCCGCGTCATCGATGGTACGCAACATATAACCGGAACTACCGGCTTCGCGGAGCATCGGCACCAACAGCAACGGCCCGGTTATTGCCACCACGACACCCGCCAGTAGCAGCGTGTCGATCAGCATGCGGCGGCGATCGGGCCAACTCACGGAAGCCAGGCCCGCCATCACCAGCAGCATCAGCGTCAAGATTGCCGCATACAGCGCATGGTAGAGGCTGGTAAAGAAGACGGCCAGCAGAGCAAGGACCGCCGGAGTCACGCGCCGGGCAGCATGACGATCGGGCGGGGATGCCCGCAGCATGTGATCAAGCGCCAGTGCATAGAGCGGCAGCCACTGGATCGACACATGTTCAAGGTGCCCAAGGCTGAGCTGGAAGACATGATAATCGGCGGCGGTATAGGCAATTCCGGCGCAGATCGCAGCCGTTGTGCCGCAACCAAAGCGGCGTGCCAGCAGATAGAGGGCAAAACCACTCAGGCCGAAACCAAGCAGCACCAGCAGATTGTAGGCTACCGTCAGGCCGAACAGCCGGGCCGGGAAAGCTGCAAGTACACCGCCGGTAAGATTCAGCGGGTGGAACAGCAGACTCGCACCCTGCGGCGCATAGAGCATGTCGGTGGTGAATGGATCGACAGCGCGCCTGAGCGCCTCGCCAGCCCACCAGAGGTTCCAGAGGTTCTGCCAGAGATCCTGGGTACCTTCGCCGGGGGCAGCCGGCAAAGACCGGCCAAGGTGCAACCCCAGCGGCCAGGTCAGCACAAACGCCAGCAGTGTAAAGAACCCGGCGACGGCGGCGGTGTGGGCATGCCTGCTCATGGCTGCGCCCTGCGCCACAGGCTCACCCCATGCTCTTCGGCCAGCAGCTGGTAGCGCCCACTACCTGCCAGTTGCGCCAGTCGCTCGCGCCCTTCGGGACGTGCCTCGCGATCATCGATCAGCAGATACTCACCGAGTTCTACCTTGTCAGCCGGGTAGATGATATTGCCGGGGAAGAAGTAGAGCTGTTCGCGCTGTGCAGCATGTGGCCCAATCGTGCTCGTCGTCGTCAGTGCCGCAGCAGCCGGTACCTGTGCCAGCAGCCGCTCGGCGGCCGCTATTCGTGCCGGTTCGATATCGCTACGGGTTGCCAGCGCCAGCAACGGGTTGCGCAGCCCGATATTACACACAAGCGCCAGCAGCACCATGGCAGCAAGTGCCGCATACTGCTGCCGCAATGGGCGATTGACACTCAGCCAGTGCAGCGCATAGGCCGAACCGACCACCATAAACGGGATGATCGCCGCCTGATAGTGATAGCGGGTCGAGGCGTGGATATTGGGTGAACTCGACAGCAGGTTCATGGCAAAGATCGGCAGAGTGATGATCAGCATGCGTGGCTGCAACAGCAGCAAGAAGGCAAATGGGAGAAACATTTCGAGCAGATAGCGCAGCCGATCCGGGCTCAGCACCACAGCCAGCACAAACCCGGGCCGCGTCAGCAGCGTGCCGAGCATGTCGCCGGGGCTGCTACCGAGCCAGCCATAGATCACATTGGCATACAAAAATTCGGTGCCATTGCGAAACAGCGGCACCAGCACCGCCACACTCAACCCGATCCAGCCAAGACCAACCACGATCGGCAGCACACCGAGGGTCAGCGCGATCCGGCGATCCGGACGATCCTCACCGGCCAGGCTACCCGTGCGGGAATAGAGCCCCATGCCGGCCAGCACCAGGCCCACATCACTGCGGCAACCAAGCGCCAGCAGGGCCGCCAGCCAGAGCCAGCCGACGCGGCGGCGTTCGAGGAACAGCAGAGCCGCGAGCAGGAATGTGGTGGCGAAGGCACGGATCTGAAATTCATACAGGTTCATATACTCGACCGGATGGTAGAGCAAGAACATCACGGCAAACGCCAGCCCGGCCCAGGTATTGCTGAAACGATCACGCACCAGCAGATACACCGGCACAGCCCCTAGCGCCAGCACAACCGTCTTGAGCAGCAGCAGCGTCTCGACCGCCGGAGCCAGCGCGTAGAATGGTGTCAGCAGTAACTCGGTCGGGATCATGTCGATCCCGAGGTAGGAATCAGTGGCGGCAAAGGCCGAGGTAGCGGCGATCCGGCCATTGGCGGTATTCCAGATCACCTGGGTATGCACCGCCAGGTCGAACCCCATCAGATAGACATGCAGCTTATGCCAGGCAGCGCCGGTGAATAGCACGATATACCCGGCGATTACAACTGCCAGCAGCCATGCCGCCGGTGCCGGTGTTGGCGGCGTGCGCTGCGTCACTGTTTCACCGACACAATACGGTAGAGCCACATCCCGAGCGCCGAAACGGCGCTAAAGCCGGCGAGCACGGCAATGGTGATCTGCGCCGCCATACCACGCCGCCATAGCCGGCCAAGTATGGCACCGGTGCCGATCACCAGCACCGGCAGGATGAAGAACAGGTGCTTATCGACCATCGAGATCCGGCTGCCGGCCAGCAGGAAGAGTACCCCAACCACCAGCCAGCTTACCAGCAGGATCTGCATGCGCCGCCCGCGTACCAGGAATACGCCGAGTAAGCCGAGCAGCAGCGGCAGTTGCATGCCATAGTGGCCGTTTTCGCGCAGATACCCCATACGTGGCCAGTATTTCGCCAGATACTCACCAAACGATTCGCGCTGCACGGCGTTAACCCCTTCGCCATCGCCGGCATGCAGAAAGTATGGAATGGTTCGCTCGATCACCGGGCTGATATACTGGCCATAGTAGACCACAATCGCAGCACCGAGCGCCAGGGCGCTTGCCAGCGCCAGAGCTGCCGTGCGCCGCCGCTCGGCCTGCCCGCCGAACATCCACATGCCACCCACCAGCAGCGCCAGGAAGATCAGCATGAAAACCGCCATAACGGTATAGACCAGCAGGGTAACGGTGAGCAGTGCAATCAGGCCGATCAACACACCACGCTGCTCGATACGCCGCCATCCGACAACAAAATAGACGGTTGCGGCAAGCGTGCACCACATACCATAGGTGGTCGGCAGATTGCCCCACGAATGTAACAGGAAGGTCGCGGGTGTCACTGCGTACAGCAGGCCGGCAAAGAGTGCGCCGCGCTCACCGAGGCCGCAGGCACGCGCCAGTATGGCAATCAACAGCACCCGGCTACTGTCGAGCAGCGCACTGATCATGTTGCCGGTCAGTTCCATGGGCAGCGGCAGCAGCGAGAACCCGGCAGCCAGAATATGGAACCAGGGCGAATAGGGAATAACCGGCGGACTAGCACCCCATTCGGCGATCGGCATTGTCGATTCGTTGAGCGGGCTGTTGATGCCGTACAACAGCGGCAACTGGCCGCCGAGAATCCAGCGGGCACGATCCATATGCCAGCTGACATCGATACCGACGAAATAGGGGTACAGCATGCCGCCGGCTTTGGCCCACAGGCTGATGACGAAGATCAACAGCAGGCCACGGATAAACCAGCGTTGCGGCTCTTCGGCCGGTGCCGCCCGCGCCAGTGCCCATGGCAGCAATCGTTCGAGCAGCAGTACCAGCAGCAGGCTGCCGATCACCAGGCCGGCCAGCCCCGGCAACATAAAGGCCAGCGGATACCGCGCTTCGCGCAGCACCAGGGCGGCACATCCTACCACCAGAATGGCCACAAGAGCCGCCGGCCATGGCCGGCGCGTCGTCTGCTGCAGCACCACATAGCCACCCAGCGCGATCACCAGTACGAGCAGGCTCGCCCCGAGTGGCGGCGGTGCCGCGAGCACCGACTGCGGTTGGAGCTCGACCTGTTCGATCAGAATACCGAGTGGGCGTGGGTCAGCATACGTACGGGCCGTGAATGTCAGGCGCAGATCGCCGTCAGGCATCAGTTCGGCCGGTATGGTAAAACTCATGCGGCGACCCTGGGCATCGGTGTTGGGCAGGCGCGCCACCAGCACGCCATTGGCCTGCACGGTCGCTTCCAGATCGACGCCATCGGGATGCAACAGAATGGCATCAACAGTGGCACGCCAGCCCCCGCGCCCCAGCGCCGGGAAGAAGAGCTCACTCGTTCCTTGGGTCCAGCGATAGGCATAGGCCGGTGCCAGCGCCACCGATTGCAGGGTACCAACCGGCGGCACCGGGTCGCCGGTCAGTGCCGGTGCCAGGCGCAGTTCGAGCTGCGGGGCCGAGCTCAGTTCGGGTGGGATGATAGCGGTAAACTCGTGGGCGGCACGGCGCTGCACCGCAATCCGTTCGCCATTGACCGACAGCATCGCCAGACGCAAGACATCCGGCGGCAACGCTTCATCGGCACGGAGAGTCGCAAGCCAGTAGCCGCTGCGGCCACCGGTCAGTCGCAAGGCTTCGGCATCAACCGGCCAATCATAGCGGGTCGCAGCGGCAGTGGCGGCTATTTCGCGGGCATGAAAATCACGCAAATAGATCGAAGCATAGTAATCGCCAAGAATGACGTGGGTAGCAGGGCGAGCACTATACCCGGCAAACATCGCCGCCAGCGCGGCGATCACCACCAGCAGCGGCGGCAACCAGTGTTCGTGCGGCAGGGCGGCAACACGGCACCGTGCCATGCCGGCTGCCGAGGATTCGAATGCACGCTGCGGCACCAACTCTGCCACGGTACGAGGGCTCCTGTATCGATAGGCTGCTATCCGGTCGCGTATTATACACTGCTTTCGCGCCGCAAGCAGGCCTGGCGTACGCAACCTAATCAGTGCAGGTAGCGAGCGATCTGATCCCACCATTGGATCAGGCTGCGGCTGATGAGCCACCCCACCAGCGTGACGTCCAGGAGTACCCCGGCACGGCCACGTTGCAGCAGCGGCGCGCATAGTGCCCCGATACCAACACAGAGCGCCGGGTAGAGAAACAGCTGCCAGCGTACGGTCTGATCGCTGTTGAGCAGGGTGACGAACGAGAGTGCAACACTGATCCAGCAGGCGGCAAGTATCATTCCTAGCGATCGGGTGCGGCGGCTAGCCACAAGCAGCAGTGCCCCGAATGCCCCACCAACCAGCAGCAGCGGCGAAACAATCGCTGCGGGGGTGAATGTCGAAGCGGCTATCCCACCCAGTTTTGCATCAAGCGGCCGACCAGGCGGGCAGATCACACCCTGCGCGGCGAGTTCGGCGGCTGCAGTACTCCGGGCGGCGGGAATATAGAGAAAAGCGGAATAGAACACGGTAATCGCCACCAGCCCCGCGATCGCCAGCCATGTACCATTGTGCAACAGTATTCGCCACTGCCGGCCGGCGACATGCAGCAGCAGCCAGATGGCGATCAGTGCGGCAACCGAAAGGGTCACACCGGTATGGCCGAGAAAAGCCACTGCCACACAGACGGCAGCAATCAGTACTCCATCGCGGCGCGTGAGGCCCACCAGCAGTGCAAGCAGCAGCGGAGCCACCAGCGCCTGGCCAAACAGGTTGGCCATTTCGCCAATCGAATACGACCGCAGCATGGGCGGGGCGGCGATCATCAGTGCAGCGGCGGCCAGGGCGGCCCGTCGTTCGACCCCTGCATGGCGCAGTGCCAGCCAGATCACGACGGCAGCGGCACTTTCGAGCAGTGCCACGCCACCCTGGATCACACGCCCGATCTGCAGCCGATCATCACCAATCAGCAGCCGTGCTGGTGCCAGCACCAGATACAATCCGGGTGGGTAGGGTTGTGGCCCGGCACCTGCCTCGCATGGCAGCCCGGTGGTAAGAAACAGCTCGCCGAAAAGGGTGCGCGTCAGGTTATTGACATTCAAACCCAGGTCGCTGAAACGGGCAAATGGGTTGAGCAGGCCGGCCATTCGCACCCCAAAGCCGGCCAGCCATGCCGCCGCTGCGGCCCGCACTTCCCAGCCGGCAACCGGCACACCCAACGCACGGGTCAGCCGTGCTGTGGCTGCCGGCAGCAACAGGGCCAGCGGGTAGAGCGCCCAGGTCAACAGCGCCAGCGCTGGTGTCGCCATACCCAACTCGGCACGCTGCGTGATCAGCAGCAGCCCAAGATACCCGGCCATGATCATGGTGGCGGCACCACTCAGCCGGCGATTGGCACCGCTCAGGCGAGACACCACGGCAAAGCCGGCCGCCGCGATCGCAGCCAGCAGGCCAAGTTGCGGCAGTGCCGGAGCCGCCGGGCTACTCGTAAGCGGGGCAAGAGCGACCCGGAAGATCACCAGGCCGAGGTTACGCGGGTCATCGGCCACCACATAGCGCGGCGTCGTGATCTGTAACTGCAGATCACCGGCGTCGGCCGGGCCAATCAGGCGATACACGCGCGGTGTCGCATCGATCGGCAATTCAATCGGCGCGGCACTGCCGATCTGCCAGCGACTGAGGATCGGGGTGCCGTCGCCACGCCCACTGGCGGCATGAACAGCCATCCGCCACTGGTCGCCACCCATACCGGCAAAGCGCAGTGTGGCGTTGTCAGACGCCCAACGGTAGGGCACATCGGCCCGCCACCAGTCGCTTACTCCTGGTTCGGGCGCATTGAAGCCGGTCAGAAATGGTTCATCATACCAGCGCAACTGCGTGGCGCGGTCGCCGCCGAGGTGCAGCACAACCGGAGCAGCAACCTGAAAGGCGAGCAGCCAGCATAGCAGGCTCACACACAGCACCAGCCAGAACGCCGGGGCGCCCAGCCATGCGCGGATGTGCCGTACTTCAGCTGCGAGCAGGGTGTGCATCGCGTGCCAGTACCAGTTCAAAGGTACCCTGGAAGAAGGTGCGATAGAGGCGATAGGCCGGCAGGGCAACGCCGACACGCCGCAGGAGATCGCGAGTAAGCCCTTTGAGGCCGCCGGCACGCGCTTCGCCGCGGCGCAGGGCGTCTCCCCCGATACCGAGCAGCCGCAGGCCGTGGTGGCGCGCCCGCCGGCGGAAGGCACCCAGCGTATAGTAGTGCATCTCGGACAAGCGCTGCATGTCACGGAAGGCGGCCTGCTGCTTACTGCGACCGTATCGTTCGATCAGTTGCTCGGCCAGTGGCCGTGGGATCCAGTTAATCAGCGGCAGATGGTAGTGTGGATCGCGGAAGGCCAGCCGGTTGATCACGGTGATCAGAATCTGCCCACCTGGCCGAACGACCCGCGCAAGCTCGGCCAGCAATGCATCCGGATTCTGGACATGCTCAACCACATCCCAGCAGATCGCAGTATCGAAGGCTGCATCCGGTAGCGGCAATGCCTCGCCGGCACCGTTGATGACCGGCAGTTGCAGGGCGTAGCGGGCAGCCCGCAGCCGGATGATATCGCAATAGGCACGGTTGTATTCAAAGGCTGTTACCTGTGCGCCGGCCAGTGCCAGCGCCACAGCCGTGCCACCCATACCGCTCCCCAGATCGAGGATGCGGCTCCCCGTGATCGAGCCGCCATACTGTTCGATCATACGCAAGCGGCCGGCCTGGTTGCGTTCCTGCCAGATCCGGCCTGCACGCCATGCCGCATAATCCGGCCGCCATGTCATATGTGCCAGCCACGCATCAATCCGCGCCGTCAGTTCGGCTTCGCGAGCCGGGTCTTCTTGTACTGGCATGGGGGTTGTCATCGCGCGGCATTATACCAGAATATGCTAGAATATGCCGCTTCTGCAGCGGTTCGACCGCTGGCGAAGCGCCCGATGCTGAGCAGGAGAATCGCGTGGTATTGGCGCTACTGGTTGCGCTGGTGCTGGTGCCGTTGCTGTGGATCCCCGGTATGCTGCTGGTGCGCGCCTGGTATGGCGCTGGCCGCCCGGCAGATCCGCTGCACCGCACCTATGAGGCGTTCGTCGCCGGAGCATTACTCAACGGCTGGCTGGCACTGGCGCTGGCCGGCCTGGCGATCTTCACAGCCTGGCTACATCTGCTGCTGCTGTCGGTCGGATGCGGTGTGCTGGCACTGCGGGCGGCACGGCGCGGCGGCCTGGATGGATGGCGGCCAACCCCCATTCCGGCGGCGCAGCGTACCGAACTGGCGGCCTTTGCCGTTGTGGGGGCGA
>CALLZL010000418.1 GCA_937859575.1 uncultured Chloroflexota bacterium | reverse complement strand
CGCCAGCCTGGAGGCATACCTGGCACACCTGATCGATCTGCCTTCACCACGTTATTATGCAGCAGCGGCATTGCTCGAACTAACCCCGGCCTGGTTGCGCTTTCTCGAACAGCATGCACTGGTAAGCCATGCGGAACGGATGACAGCGATCCAACAGTTACGATCACTCGTCGTTGATTCGCTTGATATCTGGGGGGCACCGCCAACCGGCATTACGGTTGCGCCCAACATCCGCATGGCCTGGGAGGAAGCGGATTAGTCGGTGAGCCAGCCGGCGGCATGCGCGGCTGCCACCGTACGCTCAACATAGGGCCAGAGCCCGGGGGCACCATCACGTACCGGCGCGAGGCGCTGCAACGCCGCTGTCACACTGATTCCATGCTGCCGCCAGGTGCCGCCGCCATTGCGCGTGTTGGTTAGCAACCCAACCAGTCGATCGAGTGCGTTGGCATAACGTGCCTCAGGTGTCTCACCAGCTTCAAATTCATCCCACCAGGCACGCAACTCGGCGGCCTGATCGCTCGGCAACAGGCCGTAGAGCCGATTGGCGGCGGCCTGCTCGCGCGCCGGCTTGGTTATGTTACCGCCGGCATCAAAGGCAAAGGTGTCACCGGCATCGATTTCGACGATGTCATGCACCAGGACAAGCCGGATGACATGCGCCAGATCGAGCGGTTCAGCCACATATTCTGCCAATACCAGTGCCATCAGCGCCAGTTGCCACGAATGCTCGGCACTATTCTCGCGCCGCATGCCGTCGATCGTCAGGGTGTGGCGCAACACCTGCTTGAGCCGATCGACCTCAACAATAAACGCGATCTGGCGTTCCAGGCGCGCAGCTTCTGTCTGTTGGTTCATTGCAGTAGTATAACCCGGTTTCGGCAGGCGCTCAGAATCAGGCAGGCCGGTGGCACTGCCACCGACCTGCCATGCAGCTATCCAATGCGAGCGCTAGTTGAGCGGGCAGCCGGCGTTGTTGGCTGTGTCAAACAGATCCTTGGTCGGCTCGTAGTTGCCGCTATCGAATGCAGCCTGGAACATGCTGATCACCTGGGCTGTCGAGTAGGCGTAGTTGATGCTCTGGCTGTTGAGCAGTGCCGCTGCGGTATGACGCATCAGGGCATTGATACCGCCGCCGTTCGCATTCAGCGCATCGAGCATCGTCGGTGTCCCCGGCACATCACGGCCAACCACAGCCTCGAAACTGGTGCTCGGCAGATAGCCGACCCACGAGTCGAAGTGATGGCGCTGCTTCCAGTAGCCCGGCGTGCAACCCTGGCCACCCGGCGGCGGTGGCGGCTCGCAGCTGAAGTGATCTTCACCAGTAGCGATCAGCTGCCCACCCTGCCAGATCTCCCACCAGTAGTAGGATGCAGTGGCTTCGGTGCCCGGCACAATCGTAATGCCCTTGGATGCCCAGGTGCCGCTCGGGTTGAAGGCCGTACCACCGGCAACATACCCCTCGTACCAGGCTTCCTCCGATGGTGGATGGGCGTAGTTGCCATCGGCCCAGCGCGCAACCCGTACCTTCCAGTGCAACCCGGCGGCTGCGATGACGCCATTGCCACGGAAACCGTCGCAATCGACATCGAATGCCGGATCACCACTGGCCGCCCGTGCCGGCAGTGCGCTCAGCAACATCCCGGCAACAACCCCCAACAGAACCACCAGAAACCGTAGACGTTGTTTCATCGTATGTCTCCGCTCACTTCATTGTGCAGCTTCAGATAACTGCATCACATAAGTACTATCGCATGCTGCGATGAAAGTACTATGACAGTGAACAGATTGACGCAACGACAGTTTTGTCAGATATGATCATCCACCGACATGCTTCACCCGATACCCCATGGCACTTAGGGCAGCGGCAATACGTTCGCGGTGATCGCCCTGAATCTCGATCTCGCCATCTTTGAGGGTTCCGCCGGCACCACACTGTTGTTTCAGTTGCTTCAGCAATGCTTCCAGCGTCGCTGGATCATGGCGCAACCCGCTGATCACCGTCACCGTCTTGCCGCCACGGCGCTTGCGATCACGGGCAATTCGTGCCGTCTGCTGCTGTGCTGTGGGGTAGCTGGCCGACGGCGCGGTCGTTTCTGTAGCGGGATCCGGATCGGTGGTGTATGCCAGGCGGCTACGCGAAGGGCGTTCACTCATGGTCTACTCCATCATTGCACATCCATACCACTCGCTCCATGATACCATTCAGCAGCAGACCCGACGACGGTTCGCCGTATTTGCTCGAAAGGATCCGTTCATGACCCATTCATCCGACCACGTGATCATTACATGTGCCCTGACCGGCGGCATTCATGGCAAGGAAGCCAACCCGAACCTGCCCGAACAACCTGACGAAATTGTCGCCCAGGGAGTAGCTGCATGGCGTGCCGGAGCCGCCGTGTTGCATGTGCATGCACGCAATCCCGATGGCAGCAGCACCATGGATCCGGTGATTTTTGGCGAACTGCACCAACGACTGTGTGCCGAAACTGATGCGGCGATCCAGCTGACGACCGGCGGCAGCCCGACTCTGCCGGTCGAGCAACGCCTCAATACAGTGTTGCTGGCCCCGGAATCAGCATCGCTCAATCTCGGCCTGCTGAACTTCTTCATTCGCGGTGAACAGGTCTTCTTCAGTAATCACCGCTCGGATATTGCCCGCTTTGCTGCCGAGATGCGTGCCCGTGGCGTCAAGCCCGAGCTCGAAGCCTATAGCGAGGCCATGCTCGAAGAGGCCGAACACCTGATTTTACATGGGCTGATCGATCCGCCCTATGTGATCAACTGTGTGTTGCATACCCCGACCCAAGGCGGCATTCGCGGCACGCCACGCAACCTGATGGCAATGCTCGAACGTATGCCGGCCAATGCGATTGTCGTGGTCAGCTCGATGGGGCGCACCCAGCTGCCGATGACAACCATGGCGCTGACGATGGGGCTGCATGTGCGCGTCGGCATGGAGGATAATGTGTACTACCGCCGGGGTGAACTGGTGGAGCATAATGCCCGCCTGGTGGATCGCACCGTGCGTATTGCCCACGAACTCGATCGCCAACCAGCAACCCCTGATGAAGCACGCCGGATCCTCGGCCTGCGCGGTCGCACCATGGGGCATCTGCCGACACCGGTTCACCCGCCGGCATGAAATAGTGCGGCTGTCCGGTCGTACATTCAGCTCGCGATCTGTTCACCACCCTCAGGGCCATAGAAGATCACCCATGTCTGAAAATCGCTGCTGAAGTTCTCGAAGCGGTGAATGACGCCAGCCGGAACAAAGATGACATCACCAGGGCCAAAGGGATGCCGTTGGGTGCCGTTGAGAAACTCGCCCTGACCCGCGATCACAACATACACTTCATCCTGGGTATGGGGCTGTTGCGCATCATACCCCTGCGGTGCGTACAGCTCAATACTCAGGGTGCCATGGCGCAGCAGGGTCGTGAAACGTAACTGCTCGGCTGTCTGCTCGGGCAGTTGTGCTATGGCGTCAGCAACCGTTGCATGGTAGCGACTCGTCATCGGCGGCTCCTTTCTTCGTCGATATAGTTGCGATCATGCCATGCCGCCGATCAATTGCCGAGCGTCAATCAATCATGCTTCTTGCCGAACAATGCGCGGCGGCATCGCCCGGGCGCTATAGCCAAGTGCAAAACGATTGATCATTGGGACCACACGCATCTTGCGCGCATGCGGGCGGGACGCCCGCGCTCCCAGGGGGCGGATGGCTCAGGATTGCTGCACCTAGCTATAGGGCGATACACCCGGCCGGCATGCGGCTCGATATACGACCCAATCATCGATCAGGGCAACCGGCCGATAGAATCTATGCACGAGGGCTGTTCGTGCCCGGATCGCTGCCGTGTCGATCGGGAATATCAGCATAGGGGTATTGGCATTACGGGTGTCGATGATCAGGTGCGGGCAATACCGCAGCAGGTCATCCAGAAACGCCGTGATACGTGCCTCGCTGGTGTACCCGTTGGTATACAGCGGCAACTGATAGATATAGCGCCCTACCGCAGGGCGCTGTGCCAGATAGTTGATTGATGCCTCGGCACCCCACAACACGACTGCCTCGCCCGGGGTGGTCTGGGCTTGAAGATAAGCGACGGCTGCCGGGTTGCCGGCACGCCGATTGGCGGCCACCTGTTTGCCGTATTCGGTCACCGCCGCCCCACCCAGAGCAATCGCAACTATCGCAACCATGACACTCTGCATACGCCATGGGATACGCCAGGCCGACAGAGCCTGCAGCAATACCTGCAACGGGAGCGCGGCACACAGTGCCAGGGCCGGCAAGAGCGTCATAAAGTAGTGTGGGTAAGCACGGCCAGAGAGGTGGATCAAGCCGAACTCGAGCGGCAGGTTTATGAGCATGATACCAAACAACGGCAACTGCGCCGATACCAGATCACGCCGATAGCGCACCAGCAACAATGCCATACCATACCCGATCAGCGCCAGTTGCAGCAGCCCGGCGCGCGCCAACGGTGCATGACCAACCAGTAACCCCAGTAGCCGGGTGCTGATATCGGTTGTTGTGGTGTAGGCAAAGTTGTAGTAAAACGCCGCTTCCCAGAATGGCACCAGCGCTCCTTGCAGCGCAAACACAGCCACCCATCCCGCAGCAACGATCACCCCACCAGTGCCAAGTGCCGCCAGATTGCCCGCCAACCGGCGATGCTCGCCGCTCCGAAACCGTACAAGGCACACATAGATCACAATCGCCACCCAGATGCCGATTGCCGTCTGCTTGGTGAAGAATGCCATGCCGCCGAGCAGACCAATCAACAGCCACCGCCACCACGGTAGTTCTGCCCGACCCATGTGATACACCAGCGCCAATGCCGCAAACTGCAATACGAGTGTATATTCGGTTGTGAGGTTGCCGCCCTCGATCACAAATACCAGCGTCAGCAACCAGAGCACGGTGCTTAGCAGAGCCACCGCCCCACCAAAGGCGTGCGTTAGCAGCCGCAATCCAATATATGCCGCGAGCGTCAGCATCACCAGTTCGAGCAGCCAGATCCCCCAGCGCGAGCCGTTGCCAAGCGCAACGCCAAGAGCATTCAGATACAAAATGACTGGCGGTTTGTGATCCCAGATATCGCGATACGGCACCTCGCCATGCAGGATACGCCAGCCAATATAGAGAAACACCCCTGAGTCGCGGTAGGTAAACGGCATGAGCAGCGGGCTCGATGGCAGCAGCGCCGCAATGGCACCGCAGCAGGCCAGCACCAGTGCATACCAACGCCGGCCGATGCTTCGCAGATATGCACTACCCTTCTCGGCCATGGTTGGCGCGTTCGAACACATACAAGACTCCTGCAATAGATTGTCGGCCGCTATGAGTTCCGATCATCAAGCGGGCTACGGAAACCACCCGGGTCGCGGTTCGGCAACGGCTACGGTGAGCCGGCGGAAGGTGGGATAAACCAGCAAAACTCTGGTGAATCCGCTATGATATGGTGATCACACCTGGGCTCGCAGATCGCGTTGTCGCATTACGACAAACCGAACCACCGGAGACATCATGGAGATTCCACCACTCAACACCATGCGTTTGGTCTTGCGCAATCTTCAACACACCGATGCCGCCGATGTCCTGGTCTTTCGCGGCGACCCGGTCGTGCAGCGTTTCGACGATCCCCCCATCCACAGCCTTGCCGAAGCCGAGGCGTTTATCGGCCAGATGCAGGCCGCCTGCGCTCGTGGCGAACAGCAACTCTGGGGTATTACGCTCCGCCCTGCCGATAGTGTGATCGGCCTGGTATCGCTGCAGCAGTGGAACCATAGCGGCGACAGCTATCACCGGCGTGCCGAGATCGGCTATGGCATTGCCCATGCCCACTGGGGGTATGGCATCGGCGGCGAGGCTGTACGCGCCGTGCTGCACTATGCCTTCGAAGTACGCCGCCTCAACCGCATCTATGCCCGCACCATCGCCGACAACCACGAGTCGGTACGTATGCTCAAAAGGCTCGGCTTCGTACGCGAAGGCACCCAACGCCAACACTCATGGGAAGATGACGGCACCTTCCATGATAGTGCGATGTATGGCATGATACACAGCGATTGGCAAGTACTCAATGCCTGATATCGGCATAGGCCCAGGCTTGAGGTGCCAGGTGTAGCCATCTTGAGCCATCCGCATCCTGGGGGCGCGGGCGTCCCGCCCGCATGTGCCCAAGCTACGTGCGATCCCAATAATCAACTGTTTTGCACCTGGCTATAGGAGTGCACGCAGCCTGAACATGCCGACGAGACACCTGCATTCTCACGCTGCGAACAGCTCCATGTCTCTGCATTTCATGCGCGACAATATACCCCTTGACTCTCACCTTACCTGAGACGGTAAAGTACGCGTGTTGCAACATATTCGGAGAAGCATCGTGATCAAAATTGGAGATTTCGCCCGCTTAGGGCAGGTATCAGTCGTCACACTTCGTCACTATGACGAAATCGGTCTGCTCAAGCCAGTTGAGGTGGATAGTTTCACAGGATACCGGTACTATTCAGTGACCCAACTACCTCGTCTCAACCGCATTCTGGCACTCAAAGACCTCGGCTTTACACTCGATCGGATTGAGACGATTCTTAATGGTCTCACCCTCGATCACCTGCGGGGGATGTTGCAACTACGGCACGCTGAGGTCGAGCAATCCATCGTACAGGAACAGGGTCGACTGGCGCGTATTGCTGCGCGTCTCAAGCAAATTGAAAGCGAGGATACCATGGACACCTACGACGTCGTACTGAAGACGATTCCGCCACAACTGATCGCATCACGTCGTGTCACCATTCCAACCAACGACCAAGTACCGCAATATCTTGATGCAGCCTACATGGAGGCCTATACCCACCTCAAAGACAATGGTGCAAAGGACATCGGGCCATGTTTTGCCATCTGGCACCAGCCTGCTGATGTCTATACCAACGAGGAGGCCGAAGCAGTTGTGCCAATCGACCGTAGCATTCCAAGCACAGAGCGTGTACATGTTTACGAGCTATCACAACAGCAGGTGGCCGCAGTCGTCCATCATGGTGGTTATGATGGCCTCATACAGGCCCACACCGCGCTCCTCACCTGGATCGAGGCCAACGGCTATCGTTCGACGGGTATATACCGTGAGATCTATACCCAGCATAATGCCGACAATATGGCCGAGACCATCACCGAGGTACAGTATCCTGTCGAACAACCCTGATCCATAACCTTGAACCAGCAAAAGAATGGTATAGTTACGGGCAATACGCCGGTGTAGGTAATTCGTTCCTTTCATATCCTTCATGGGGAGCACACCATGGTTTCACCATCGACCGCACGGATCGCAGGCAATATTGCCACGCTGCTTTTCGTGGTCATCATCACTCTTCAACTCCTCTTGGCACTCGGTATTCTGCCGGTGACAATGGCCTGGGGAGGCAGCCAGACAGTTCTTACACCGGCGTTACAACTGGCGCATGTCATTGCGGCTCTTCTCCTCGCCGGCTTCGCTTATGTAATACGTCGCCGTGCAGGACTCCTCGTTCGGGCGCATCCTTCCCGTCTTATTAAGATCCTTGCCTGGGTCATCACAGGTTTCATGTTCCTCAATACATTGGGCAATTTTGCATCGTCAAGCACTGCTGAAAAGCTCGTCTTCGGTTCGCTGACGGTGGTGTTGGCAATTGCATCTCTGCTAGTCTCAGCATCCAAAAGCAATCAGTCATCCCCCACATAGGTCACACGTCCAGTCTTTGCTTCACGATCGTTATTTGACAGCAGGGTATGGCTTTGCTATAATCCTCTGTGCTACAAATTGGCGAACACTTTGGAGAGTGGCGCGTCCACTCTCTTTCTTGTGTCGGTATGCGCCGGATGCTTCCGCACAGCGCAGTATGATTGTATAAGGCCGGTACATCTTCGCACTGCCGGCTTATTTGATGAATGGGGTGGCGACGTGTACGCTATCATTCGCGACCGCGGCATGCAGTACCGCGTCGAAGAAGGCCAGGAACTCGATATCGCGCAGATCGATGCAGCACCGGGTAGCCAGGTGGAACTGAGTGAAGTATTGCTGCTCAGCAGCACAGATCAGACCCTGGTTGGCGCACCGACGGTCGATGGCGCACGGGTCATCGCAGAAGTACGCGGTGCCACAACCGGCGATAAAGTTGTGGTATTCAAGTACAAGAACAAGAAGCGCTATCGCCGGCGAACAGGGCATCGCCAGGATTATACGCGGATTCTCATTCGTAGAATTGAAGGCGCGCCGGCGTAGGCGAGAGGAGAGCAGAAATGGCACATAAGAAAGGAGATCGGAAGAGCACACGTCTGAACTCCAGTCACTAGCTTATCTCGTAT
>CALLZL010000417.1 GCA_937859575.1 uncultured Chloroflexota bacterium | reverse complement strand
AGCTGTTGACAGCCATGCCAGAGCGGAACCGCTTTGTGCGTGGTATTCGCAGCTGGGTTGGGCTGGATCAGATCGGGATGCCGTATGAGCGGCATGGGCGCTATGGCGGTGATTCGAAATATACCCTGAGCCGGCTGATCTTCCTGGCACTCGACGGGCTGGTGTCGTTCAGTTTTGTGCCGTTACGGGTGATCTCGATCGCCGGTTTCATCGTCTCGGGAGTCTCGATTATTCTCGCGATCGCCTATGCCATTCAGCGTCTGACGGTTGGATTAAGCCCACCCGGGTTTGCTTCGCTGATTGTGGCGATCTTTTTTCTTTCAGGAATCCAGCTGATTACGATCGGTGTGATTGGCGAATATGTCGGGCGGATCTTCGAGGAAGTGAAGCGGCGGCCATTATATGTGGTGCGGCAGGTGGTGAATGGAATGCGATCAAGGAGTAGCGGCTGATGCGGATTCTCATGCTGAATAACGAGTTTCCGCCGCTCGGCGGCGGCACCGGCACCGTGAACCGGGCGCTGCTCGAACGTTTTGCGCGGGTGCCGCGGCTCGAGATCGATCTGTTCACTTCGGCGCTCGGGCATCGTGCCGAACGCGAGCAATTTGCCGAGCATGTGCAGATCTACAAAGTGCCGGTGCTGAATGGCAATATTCATCATTCGACCAACCGCGAGTTGCTGATGTATGCCGCACAGGCATGGTGGGCCGCACTGCTGCGCCAACGAGCCATGCGCTATGATCTGTGTATGGCCTGGAGTGCCGTACCGGCCGGGGCAGTGGCGCTTGGATTACGGCGACTTGGCGGGCCACCGTATCTTGTGCGAGTCTGCGGGCCTGATATTCCGGGGTTTGAAGAGCGCTATGGTGGAGTGTACCCACTGCTGACGCCGGTGATCCGGGCGACGTGGCATGGCGCGGCGGTAGTCGTCGCCAAGTGCGATGCGGAGGCTGCCATGATCCATGCGGTTGATCGCAATGTGGCGGTCCCACTGGGGCCGAACGGGGTTGACACGGCGGGGTTTCGGCCGGCAGGGATTGGCGATAGGGGGCCGCCGCGGGTGATCTGTGTGGGGAGCCTGATCGAACGCAAGGGGCAGCGTCAGTTGATCGAAGCGGCGCGGCGGTTGCGCGACCGTTCGATCGATATTGTGGTGGAATGTGTTGGGGAAGGTGATGCGCGTGCCGATTACCAGGCATACGCACAGGCGCTCGGGGTTGCAGATCGCATACGTTTCAGCGGTTATGTTGCACGCGAGGCGATTGCGCAGCATTATACGGCATCCGATGTGTTTGTGCTGCCATCGTACAACGAGGGTATGAGTGTTGCGACCCTTGAGGCATTGGCAGCTGGATTGCCGGCATTGGTGACGCGCACCGGTGGGGCAACCGAGCTGGTGGCCGAGGGGGTGAATGGCGCGATCTTTGATTGGGGCGACATCGAACGGCTGAGCATGCTGCTGGCGGAACTGGCACAGGATCGCGGGAGGTTACAGCGCATGGGGGCCGCTTCGCGCGAACGAGCCGCTCAGTTTAGTTGGGATGCCGCTGCGGCACGCTATATTGAGCTTTTCGAAGAACTGGCTGCACCAGGTTATGGCGGTGCGGCTCCGGGAACAAACGCCTCGCGTACTGCCCAATAGATCGCACGTGGCGTGCCGTCGTAGGCCACGAAATTCCAGTTGTCCTGGTAGGTACGTGCCTGCCAGGGGGTACTAAACTGCCAGAGACAGAGAGCTTCGAGCCAGGGCCAATCGGCAGCCAACCGATAGGCATCGACTGTCCAGCGCAAGCGTTGTGACGGCAGCACGGCGGCGCTCCAGCGCAGATTGTCGTTCCAACCGCCTTCGGTGACGATCAGTTGCTTGTGGCCGTCGCCATAGGCGACCAGCAGTTCGCGGATGATTTCGGTGCGTCGGAAGTTGACCACCTCGGGGTAGGGGGTCGCATCAAATGGCTCCTGGGCACCATAGCTATGCACCGCCCACATATCGAAGTAGGCGGCGGCACCAGCGGCATACAGTTCGGCGGTATAGCGGAGATCCCCCATGCGAACTTCTGCATTGTCGCCGAGATCCGGGCCGGGCGACAGGCCGCCGGCGATTACGATCGCGTCGGGTACGGCGGCCTTGACGCGTGGATAGACGACTTTGAGGAGTTCGGCATATGCGGCGGGATCAGGGATCCGCCGCCCCCATTCGAACGCCAGGTTCGGTTCGTTCCAGATGATGACATGGCGCACACCAAGCGGCCGGTAGCGTTCGAGGAATGCCACAACATAGTTGGCGTAATCGACATAATGTTCCTGATCGAGATAGCGATCGCTGCTCTCGGGGGGGCGAGCCCATGCGGGCACAATATCAAGGCGTGCGATAACCGTCAGCCCCTGGCGGGTGGCATGCTGCACCACCATATCGGCGCCATTCCAATCATAGCCATAGCGTGAGCGGGGTTGCGCATAGGCCCATGGAAAGAGATCCACGATCCACGATGCCCCCATTTCGCGTACCTGTTCGAGTGAGCGTCGGATATAGGCTTCATCGCCGATACCGGTGAGGCGGGTATGAATACCGACTTTGGGGTTGGTTGTGGCGACGATCTGCGGCTCGGGGAGGTGCAGTGGCCGTTGCAGGCGCAACCCCCAGAACTGGAGCGCCAGGATGGCGATAGTGATGCTGATCAACAGCACCCTGGTGAAGTGTCTCGTCATGGTTGTTGCACTGTAGCAGCTTCAGTCTCGTTCTGCAACTGTGTATGCAATCGCAGGGTATGAGCAAAGCCGCCCACGAAGCGATGGCACTGGTGTATTATGTAAGGGCAGCAGAATAAGGAATCCAGCTGTTCGGAAGACAAGGGGCATCATGATGCGCGTTATGCTGGGGTGGGTGGCGGCGGTAGGGCTGGGATTGATGGTGCTGGCGGGGGGACCGCGGGTAGCGGCGCAGGAAACGGCATACTACTTTGCCCCAAGCGGGCATACGCTCACCGATGAGCATGGCTTTCTGGCATACTGGCAGGCCAACGACGGCATGCGGTTACTCGGGGCACCAATCAGCGAGCCGATTGGAGTGGTGGATTACGGTGTGATCCAATACTTCGAGCGTGGCCGGCTCGAAAAGGCCAGTGATCCGCTGACCGGCGAGGTACGCGTGCTGGTCGGGCGGGTGGCGCTCGAATATACCGAGCTACTATACCGTCAGTTTGCGCCTATGCCGCCGCAGCGTACTGGTGCGGATATCCTCGTCTTTGAAGAGACCCGGCATTCGATCCGTGAGCCATTCCTGAGTTTCTGGAAAGCCGGCGGTGAGGAGTTGTTCGGTCGACCGATCAGTGAGGCATTGTGGGAACCGGCAGCGACCGGCCAGCGACAGGTGC
>CALLZL010000416.1 GCA_937859575.1 uncultured Chloroflexota bacterium | reverse complement strand
TACCCGGGCGCAGCGGCCGTGGTGGCAACAATCGAGCCGAGTGCGCCATTGGCAAAGCGGAGCGTCGCCGTCAGGCTGTCTTCCACTTCGATGGTATGCACCTGAGTCGCCATACGGGCGTAGATTTCGGCCACATCACCAAAATACCAGAGCAGCAGATCGATCAGATGGATCCCCTGGTTCATCAGTGCACCACCGCCATCGAGCGCCCATGTGCCGCGCCACTCGGCCGAGGCGTAGTAGGCGGCCGTGCGTAAATACGGGATATTGACCGTACCGAGCACCGGTTTGCCGAGCGCACCGCTGCCGATCGCCTCGGCGATCTGGCGCAAGCCCGGGTCGGTACGGCGCTGGAGCGCGACACCGAGTTGTACCTCGGCGCTGTGGCATGCTGCGATCATGGCATCCGTATCGGCCAGAGTCAGCGCAATCGGCTTCTCGACCAGAACGTGTTTGCCGGCTTGGGCGGCGGCAATCGCCTGTGCGGCATGTAGCCCGCTTGGTGTGCAGATCGACACCACATCGATATCGCTGCGTGCTAAGAGTGCGGCCAGGCTTGTTTCACATGCGACGCCGAAATCGGCCACCGCCTGGGCGGCGCGCGCCGGTTGCGAAACACAGACAGCCGCCAGCTTTGTTCCGGGTGTGGCGGCGATTCCGGCCGCATGGTAGCGGGCAACCATGCCGCTGCCGATGATTCCGAATCGAATCTCACGATCAGGCATCATGCGTCCTTAGCGGTATTCAAGGCGGCGCACGCCGCTCTTCAGATCTTCGAGCAGCGAACTATACCCCGCCCGGTCGAGCGGCAACGTGGCCGGTACATTCGTCAGTGCCGAGTAGATCACGGCATTCGAGAGCTCAAGCGACATCAGTGCCTCGCGAGCGTCGCAGCGTGGCCGCCGCCCGGTTGCCATCGCCTCCAGCAGGTCACGGTAGACGGCCAGATGCCCACCGCCGTCACCCGGCAACTCTAGCACTTCGGTTGTCATTTCGGGGCGGCCGAACATTTCGCTGCTGGTGGCGCGGTATTCACCAAGCGCAGGTGTGAAACGGTGGATCGTTAACCGTTCTTCAACGATCTCGAGTGCGGCACGATCGCCGACGATCTCCATGCGGCGCGGTAGCCCGGCCTCTACGGTGCTGAAATAGAGGTAGCCAGGTGCCCCACCGGGGAATTCCAGCAGCGCATGCGCCATGTCTTCACACTCCATTTGATGGCCGAGTGTGCGCGCCCGCCCCCATACCAGCGCCGGCGGCCCGGCTAGATGGCACAACAGATCGAGTGGATGCGGCCCCTGGTTCAGCAAAACCCCGCCACCTTCACCGCTCCAGGTGCCACGCCACGATGCCGATGCATAGTAGGCCTGTGTGCGATACCATGGCTCAACACACAGCACCCGCACCAGATCGCCAAGCTCACCCGACGAGATGATTGCCCGCGCTCGCTCAACAACCGGACGAAACCGTTGCTGGAAGTTGACCGCCAGCAGCCGGCCGGTCTGATCCGAGACGGCAACCATCTCGTCGGCTTCGGCAACCGTTACCGCCAGTGGCTTTTCGACCAGCACATGTGCCCCGGCCCGCATGGCATCGATCGCCAGCGTGGCATGAAACGGGTGTGGTGTACAAATAACGGCAATGTCCGGGCGGGTTTCGGCAAGCATTGGCCGGTGATCGGCATAGGAAGGGCAACCATATTCGGCCGCTCGTGCTGCCACGCGATCGGCTGCGATATCCGCCATCCCGACGATCGTTACCTCGGGGATCTGCGCCAGTGCGCGTAGGTGGAGGCTCGCGATCCCGGCGGCAGCACCGATCAACGCGATCCGGATCGCGGCAGCGTCGGTATTCCGGCTGGTCATGAGGGGGTCCTTTCTGGTACGCTCGTTATGATAGTCGGCTCTGGTATCGTGTCAAGTTCAGGCTCGGGCGGGGTATCGTGCCAGGGCGACAACCCTACCCAAAGCCAGGTGTCGGTACTACCGGCGGATCAGCCACGCACGGTCGCTTGTATGTCATAGGCGATTCCTTTGATGATTTTGGCCCGGATCTTGTTGACATCGGCATCGGTGAGCGTGCGATCATTGGCCCGGAAGGCGAGCCGGTAGGCCAGGCTGCGCATGCCGTCTTCCAATGGCGGCCCACTATACACATCGAACAAGCGCAATGTTTCAAGCTGACCACCGGCGTATTTGCGGATCGCTGCTTCAACCCGCTCGGCGGTCACCTCGTGCGCGACAATAACCGCCAGATCCTGGGTTGTCGCTGGGAAGCGCGAGATCGGCCTGTAGCGTGCCGGTTCGGTTGCCGCAACCAGAAGCTCCAGATCCAGTTCGGCCGCCAGCAAGCGCGGCATATCAACCTCAAGCCGTTCGGCCACCAGCGGATGCAGTTCACCAAGAATACCGGCCGCATGCATCGTACCACCGATCTCGATCTCCAGGATCGCGGCTCGCCCTGGATGAAACCGTGGATCATCGCGTACTGCAATGAAGCGCACCCGATTCTTAATATTCAACCGTGCCAGCAGCGATTCAACAATCCCCTTCAGGTCGAAGAAGTCCATTGCTGTAGCTTCCTTGACCAGCCAGCTCGACTCAGTGCGCTGGCCGGCCAGCGCCAGCGCCAGCCGCCGTGGTTCGTCGGGGAGCGTCTGATCGGGTTGTGGCAAATAGACCCGTCCGATCTCGAAGAGCAGTACCCGTTCGTGTTCACGCAGGTTCTGCACTAGCGCTTCGAGTAGCGTTGGCAGAATCGAACGCCGCATGTATTCGCGTTCGGCACTCAACGGGTTGGCCAGCTTGAGGAAGCGGCCCGGTTCGGCATCGGCCGGATTGATGCGCGCCACGCTCGCCATATTGGTGAGCGAATAGGTGATCGCCTCATCGAGCCCGGCACCCACCAGCAGATCCCGTATCCGCTGTTCGAGTTCGAGCGAGAGATTGGTGATCTGTTCCGGCAGCTCATCCGCCAGATTGGTGGTTGGTAGCCGATCATAGCCATACATGCGCGCCACTTCTTCACATAGATCGGCGGCCATGGTCACATCCTGCCGAAAGCTGGGCACTACGACATCAACGGCTCCAGCCCGCACTCGACACTCAAACCCGAGTGGTTGCAGGAGTGTGGCAATCGCATCGGCGGCAAGTTCGAGCCCCAGAATGCGTGTCACTTCTTGTTCGGTGAGTTCGATCGTTAATGGCTGCCATGGTTGGGCATACACATCCACGATCCCCGGTGCCACTCTGCCACCGGTCAGTTCGTGCAGGAGCTGCAGCAGCCGGCGCTGCGCCAACGGCGGCAATTCCGGGTCGATCCCGCGCTCAAAGCGTCGCGATGCTTCCGAACGCAACCGCAGGGTTGTCGAAGTGCGCCGGATGGTGGTTGGCTCCCAGAGCGCCGCTTCGACAATCACGCGTGTGGTCGTTTCGCGCACCTCGCTTGATGCACCGCCCATCACTCCCGCCAGCCCGAGCGGCCCCTGTGGGTCACATACCAGCAGCCGATCGGGCGTCAGTACATGCTCTTTACCGTCGAGGGTCGTCAGGCGTTCGCCTTCGCGGGCCAACCGTACGACCAGATGTTGCCCGGCAACCTGATCGGCGTCGAAGGTGTGGCTCGGCTGCCCCAGGTCGAGCATTACATAATTACTGATATCGACCACATTGCTGATCG
>CALLZL010000415.1 GCA_937859575.1 uncultured Chloroflexota bacterium | reverse complement strand
GGGTTTGCCCGCCCCGCAGATCCCGCCGCTCACGCTGCTCGGGCTCGTCGGGCTGATCGATCCACTGCGACCGGAGGCCAAAGAGGCCGTCATGCAGTGCCGTCAGGCCGGTATCAGTGTCGCGATGATCACCGGCGACCACCCGGCGACCGCGCTGGCGATTGCCCGTGAACTGGGTATTGCCGATACCGCCGCCGATATCGTCACCGGGCAGATGCTCAGCGAGAGCGGCGATCCGGCCGGAGCGCAGTTTACGGCTCTGGTGCAATCGGCACAAGTCTTTGCACGAGTCGCGCCCGTCCAGAAGCTCCAGATTGTCGAGGCGCTCAATCGGCTGGGTCACTTTGTTGCCGTGACCGGCGATGGTGTGAATGATGCACCCGCGCTGCGCGCCGCCAATATCGGCGTCGCTATGGGATCCGGCACGGATGTGGCCAAGGATACCGCCTCGATGATTGTGACCGACGACAACTTCGCCTCGATCAAGGCGGGTGTCGAGGAGGGGCGATTCGCATACGACAATGTGCGTAAGGTGACCTATTTGTTGATCTCGACCGGTGCAGCCGAGGTGGTACTCTTCACCCTTGCGATTCTGAGCGGGTTACCGCTGCCGCTCTTCGCGGTTCAGCTGCTCTGGCTCAATCTGGTGACAAACGGCATTCAGGATGTGGCATTGGCGTTTGAAGGTGGCGAGCCGGGCGCGATGCGCCGGCCACCGCGCAAACCGAGCGAGGGGATCTTCAACCGCCTGATGATCCGGCAGACGGTGACATCCGGTATGACGATCGGCCTGATCGGATTCGGTACCTGGTACTGGTTGCTGGCAGCCGGCTACGACGAGGCAGCGGCACGTAATCTGGTATTGCTGCTGATGGTGCTGTTTGAGAATGTGCATGTCTTCAACTGCCGCTCCGAGTATGTTTCGGCGCTACGAGTGCCGCTGGGCCGCAACAAGGTGCTGATCGGCGGTGTGTTCGCTGCCCTTGGCCTGCATCTGTTGTCGATGCAACTGCCCTTTATGCAGAGCCTGCTGCGGGTGGCGCCGGTATCGTTCGCGGAGTTCGGTATTCTGTTCGCGCTTGCGCTGAGTGTTTTGCTGGTGATGGAGATCTTCAAGTTGCTGAACGCGCAGCGCACGGAGCGCCAGGCCCTTGGCCGCTGACGGCCAGAGAAGCCGGCCTCGATGGAAAGGAGATGACCATGTATCGTTCAATTCTGGTTCCGCTCGATGGTTCGAAGATGGGTGAGCAGGCATTGCCGCTCGCGCTCGATATCGCCCGCCGTGCCGGTGCGACAGTGCATCTGGTGCATGTCTGCGGCGCAACCCTGCTTGATGCGGTCGATGGCGCGCCGACCGATCGTACGCCGGCCACCAGCCGTGGTCGCGCACGCCACTACCTCGATCGCCTTGCCGAACGCCTCGCGGACGAAACGGATGTTGCCGTCAGCACCGCACTCCTTGATCCGCCCGAGAGTGTTGTGCATACCGCCACCATCGCCGATACGCTCTGCCGGCACATGGCCGATATCGGTACCGATTTGATCGTCATGACGACCCATGGCCGTGGCGGGCTGGCGCGCTTCTGGCTCGGCAGTGTCGCCGATACCCTCGTGCGGCGCAGCGGGATCCCGATCATGTTGTTGCGGCCGCACGAAGTGCCGGCCGAGCCGCACCAGTTGTCGGCACTGCGACGCATTCTGGTGCCGCTCGACGGCTCGCTTGAGGCTGAGGCGATCCTCGATCCGGTGCTCGAACTTGGCACGCTGATGCAGGCGGAATATACCCTCTTCCATGCCATCAGCCCATTCATTCTGGCACCGGCGCTGATCGGTGATGCCGACAGCCCGACCCCCGAGGAGCCCGAAGCGCGGATCGCACAACGGCTGCACGAAGCCGAACAGTACCTGGAACGAATCGCCGGGCGTCTGCGAACACTCGGGTATACCGTTCAGACACGGGCGATCTTCACCCAGCACCCGGCGACGGCAATTCTGCACCAGGCATACGAGCAGGGATGCGGTACGATTGCGATGTCGACCCATGGCCGTGGTGGTGTGGCACGGCTGTTGATCGGGAGCGTTGCGGATAAAGTGCTGCGGAGTGCCGATGGGCCGGTGTTGCTCTACCGGCCTGATACCCCATAATGGCGGGCCGGCGGCCGAGCCCGTGCAACCCAATCTGTGCGTGCGGCAATTGCCGCACGCACAAAGGAGCACATCATGAACATAGCGCATATTATGGTTCAACCGGTGCGGGTCACGAGCCGTGATACCTCGCTCGATACGGTCGCACGCTTGATGCTGGCCCATCGGATTGGCTGCCTGCCGATTGTCGATCCAGCCAACCGGCTTTGCGGTATTATCACCGAGGCTGATTTCCAGGCCAAAGAGCGTGGGGTTCCATTTTCAACCTTTCGTGCCCCGCGCATCTTCGGCCAGTGGATGTCGCACGAAGGGATCGAACACATCTACCAGGCGGCATGTTCGCGTACCGCTGCCGATATCATGAGCACACCGGTTGTGACGCTCACCCCTGATGATAGTGTCGAATATGCCGTGCGCCTGATGCTCGATCACCATATCAGCCATCTACCGGTGGTGCGCGAAGGGGTGCCGATCGGTATAGTATCGCGCCATGACCTGCTGCGCTTGATGCTCCCGACGCCGCACGAAGCTGCACGCGGGGTCTCAGGTGGGTAGCAGCCGGCTTACACCGATCGCACGCTGAAATCAGTATGCTATACTCTGGCTGTGCAATCCCCTGGCAAGTAGCGCCGGCAGTGGCCGGTTGCCGGCCCTGATACGCGGAGCGCAGTATGTCGGCGATCTATATTGCGGTTGCGCCGGATCTGGTGCATGAGCTTGAGCTTGAGCGGCAATGCGAAGGACTAAACCCGCTGCCCCATGGCGCCTTCTGGCCGGGGCCGGGCCATACGCCGCCGGCCTTGCTGGCTGAAACCCTGAGCGCCGTTGATGTGCTGGTGACCGGGTGGGGCACTCCGCCGCTGGCTCAGCTCGAAGCATGGCATCCGGATCGCCTGCCGTTGCGCCTGGTGGCGCATACGGCAGGCACCGTCAAGCAGATCCTGCCACGTGCGGCGCTCGAACGCGGCCTGGTCGTGACGCATGCCAATGAGTCGTTGGCCGAGGCGGTGGCCGAATTCACCCTCGGCGCGATCATCATGGCGCGCCGGCAGGTGTTTGCAGCCGCCGATCGCATGCGTACCGGTCGCGAACATCTGCCGATCGCGTCGCAGCACGAAGTGCGCGGCAGTACGATCGGTATTATCGGTGCGAGTGCGATTGGTCGCCGTGTGCTGCAGCTGCTGGCACCATTGGCACCGCAGCTGTTGCTGGCCGACCCATACTGCTCGGCCGAAACCGCTGCTGCCCTGGGTGCCGATCTGGTATCGCTCCACGAACTATTGCAACGCAGTGATATTGTCACACTCCATGCGCCGGTCACCCCACAGACCCTGGGGATGCTTGGTGCGGCAGAATTTGCGCTGATGCGTGATGGTGCGTTGTTTGTGAATACAGCCCGTGGGCGGCTGATCGACCATGCCGCACTACTGGCCGAACTGCAAGCGGGCCGGCTCCATGCGCTGCTCGATGTCACCGATCCGACCGAACCGCTGCCGCTCGACTCACCCTTTTATGCCCTCGAAAACTGTGTCGTCTTGCCGCATATGGCGGCCGTCACCATCGAGGCTCGGCGGCGTCAGGGGATGATGGTGGTCGATGAGATCGAGCGGTTTCTGGCCGGCGAACCGCTGCATTTCCAGGTGACCCCCGATCGCTGGGACACGATGGCCTAAGCTGCGTTTTGCGTGGAATGAACCGTTCAGGAGTCATTGTGGCGTCGATGATCAAGCGTGAACTGTTGCGCCAACGGTTGCAGGCGCTGCTTGGCAGCGGCGGGGCACTGCCGGCGGATCTACCGCTATCGGCGATCGATGAGTTGCTTGAAGAGGTGTTGGAAGAGACACCGGTATTGCTGCCCGCACCGCTGCGCCTCGATGAGCGTAATGATGATCAGCGCATCGTGGTGACCGGCATGGGCCTGGTGACACCGCTCGGGATCGGGTTGCAGGCGTTCTGGGAGGGAATCGCGGCCGGGCGAAGGGCAGTTGGTCCGATCCCCCTCTGCGATCCGGGCGATGCGACCTGCCGTATTGCTGCCGAAGTACCCAACTTCGATCCACGCGATTTCCTCGATGCCAAAGAGGCGCGCCGCGTATCGCGCAGTACCCAGTTTGCGGTAGCCGCAGCACGCATGGCGCTTGCCGATTCCGGGTTACGCATCGATGCCGGCAATCGTGACGAAATCGGCGTGCTGGTTGCCTCTGGCAGCACCTCGCCGCCCGATACCGAACAGGCGGCGTTCACCCTGTTCGAGCGCGGTACGACACGCGTCAGCCCGTTTTATATTAGTGGTGCGCTGCCCAACATGCCGGCCTGCCAGGTTGCCATTCAACTCGGCATTGCAGGCTATACCAC
>CALLZL010000414.1 GCA_937859575.1 uncultured Chloroflexota bacterium | reverse complement strand
GATCGCCGAGCCAGCGGCCCCATTCCCAGGCCTGGGCCACAATCACCGGGTTGCCGTCGGGGTTGGCGATGATCTCGGGGTAGGGCCGGCTATCGACCGGCGGCGAGACCATCGGGCCCATCGGGGTGTGTGAGTGGCCGCCAATAACAACCGCAATCCCCGATACCTCAGCGGCCAGGATTCGATCCGGGCCGATGCCGATATGGGTCAGGGCAATGATCTTATTGACGCCCTGCGCCTGTAAGTCGGCGACGGCACGGCGTGCGGCATCGAGGTATGGTGTGAAGGTCACACCCGGGCCGGGGTTGCTCAACACTGCTGTGTCTTCGGTCGTCAGGCCGAAGATGCCAATCCGCTGACCACCGACCTCTTTGATGACCCATGGGCGTACCAGGCCGGCGAGTGGCGAACTACCGTCGATCACCATGTTGGCGCTCAATACCGGGAAGGTAGCACGGTTGATGAAATCGGCCAGTACCTGCTGGCCGCTGTCGAATTCGTGATTGCCGATTGCCATCGCATCATACTGCATCGCATTGTAGAATTCGAGATCGGCCTGCCCGCGATACTGGTTGAACCAGAGCGTACCCTGGAAGACATCACCGGCATCGAGCAGTAAGCGATTGTCGGTGCCTTTATCGGCGCGAATAGTGTCGATGAGTCGCTTGCGGCGCGAAACGCCGCCATGCAGTGGGCCGGAGGTTCCGTCAACCGGTTCGATACGGGCGTGATGGTCGTTGGTGTGTAGCAGACGCAGCTTGTACACTTCGGGGCCGCGTTGGGCGAAGGTCGGCGAGGTTGATGCCATGAAAAGCACCACCCCGGTTCCGGTTGCTGCGTAGCGCAAGAACGCTCGTCGTGTCAGCTTGGCCATGGTCGCTCCTTTTCTCAATGTCGCCCGCCGCACAACCGGAAGGAAGTATGATAGAACATCCCGGTTGCAGACACATGCGGTTCGTGGATCTTGAGTTGTTACGACATCATTGGTTGCGGGTGACACGGCTACTATACCATATCGATCATCAGGTGTGCGCAGCTTGCACCGCAGGTCGATCAGCATCCGGTAGATCTTGCACCGATGTTGTCTGGTAGATAGCTGCCTCCTTGCGGCCGAAAAAAGGTATAATTTGCAGCAGAGGCAGCAAAGCATAAGAAGAAACATGACAACCCGCAAGATTTCGGCCACACCACCATCGGGTGCGTCCGACACGTTCTTTCCGGCAGTATTACGGCGTGGTAGCCGGCCTACGACAATTGGGGGCGGGCAGCTTGTGCAGCATGTAGTGTTGCTGCTTGCGGCTATCCTGCTTTTGTTGCTTGCCGATCTGGCCCTGTTGCAGGCCCATGAGCGCACCTACCCGGTGGTGATCGGCAACTACCGTGATGAATTCTTTCTCGAAGGTGCCCATTATCAGGAGACCGCGACCGACGGATCGACGTATCGATGGACGGAAGCGCAGAGTACCCTGACGATTGCGCATCCCGGTATCTCGCCCGGGGCGGTTCTGACATTGCAGCTTGGCGGCCGGCCAACCGCCGGTGCTCTGGATCTTACGCTCAACGAGCGACCATGGGTACAGCTGACCGCTGCCGAGCAACCGCGTAACTATGCATTGTTGCTCCCGCCCGGGCGTGATGCGACCTATGTGGTCGGCATGCAGAGTGAAACCTTCCGCGTCACCGGCGATCCACGTGAGCTGGGGGTCAAGATCGAGCAATTTTCGATCTCGGTACTGCGCGATCGGGTATTGTTGCCGACAGCCACGCAGTTCTCACTGCAACTGGTGATCCTGCTTTCAGCCCAGTTGATCGGGATGCGCCTCGGCTGGAGTTGGCGGTGGCTGGCGCTGCTGTTGGCTATGCTGGCCTGTGTTCTGGCAGCCACACTCAGCAGCATGCTGGTGATTGCCCATGCCTACCTGCCGCTGCTGGCAGGCTCAGCCGTGGCGCTTATGCTCCTGACATGGCTGGCCTTGCCGCTTGCCGAGCGCCATTTCGGTGCGCTTGGCGGTATCGGCGAGATCCGGTTGCTTTGGGCGCTGATGCTGGCGGCATGTGCCCTGCGGTTGGTAGGGGTGCTCCATCCCGGCTTCGACGGGCAAGATCTGGGGCGGAATGTGCGCCGGCTGCTGCTGACAATCGGCGGCGATCTGGTGATTATCGCGCCTTCGAGTGAATTTGCCCGTGGTATTACGATCTACCCGACCGGGCCATATATTGCGACCATGCCGCTGCTGACGTTCATCCACGAGATCTGGCAATATCTCGAAGGTGCGATGGCGTTGATCGACGGAACCAGTGCATTTCTGGTGGCGATCCTGGCATGGCGGCTTGGTGGTGGGCGCACGGCGGCACGTATGGCGCTCTTGCTCTATTTGGCCAGTGTGGCATCGTTCTCCGGGCTGGTCTACCATTTTACGGCACAGATCTTCGGCCAGTGGTTTACCGCCCCCATCGCACTGCTGCTGCTCGCCGGGCATGCCGATCGGCCGGAACTGCGGCGCTGGGGGCTGGCGATTCTGCTGTTACAGTTCGGCCTCTATTCGCATATTGGCGTAGCGATTCTGGGAGTCAGTTGGCTGGGGGCTATGCTGGCACTGGCGCTGCTGCGTTCGCGTTCGCGTGAACTGGTGCTGGCATGGGTGATCTTCCTGACGAGTGTTGCGCTCTCGGTTGGTTTTTTGTATATCCATATTCTTGAAATGACTCTCAGCCATGCCGGTTCGGTCACCAGCCGGCAACCTGGTGCGACTGGTGAGCTCTTTCCGGGTGCTTCACCGCTGATGTTGCGGGGGGCGCGGTTGGCATACACCGATCTCGGGCTGTTTCTCATCCCGGCCGGCCTGCTGATGGCAATGCTCGCACCTGGGGTGTGGCAGCGGCGGATCGTACTTGGGGGTGCGCTGATCGTAGTCTGTTTTTACCTGTTGGTGAATGCCATGTATGATCTGCAGGTGCGCTACTACTATTTTAGTGTGCCGATTGCACTGGCGTTGTTGGCGCTGGTGCTCGGGCAGCTGGCGGCGCGTGGCTATGGTGGGCGTATTGTAGCCTGGGCGATCGTTGCGCTGGCAGTACTCGATGGCATATCGCAGTGGCTCGGCAACACATTCGGTGATCATATCATTTCGATGACGCCGCTCACGCACTAAGGTCGTGTATGGTCGTGTGGGATCGATCCCTGCCGGGGTGCCGCAGGCTCCGAATGAAGATCTGAAGGTGCGTTATGGAACGAATCGGGCTGATCGGGCTGGGCCGGATGGGGCAGGCGATTGCCGCACGTTTGCTCGACAACGGCAATTCGGTGATCGTCTCCAATCGCACGCCTGCACGTGCTGAGGCATTGCTGGCACGGGGCGCAACATGGGCCGACACACCGGCCGATCTTGTGCGGGCTGCCGATATCATCCTGACGATCCTCACCGACGATCATGCGGTTGAAGCCGTCTACTGCGGGCCACATGGCCTGCTGGCGCATGCGGCCGAAGGCCGGTTGCTGGTCGAGATGAGCACCATTCGTACGGCAACGATCCTTGGTCTGGCGGCACCGGCCGCAGCCGTCGGCGCCCATCTGATCGACATGCCGGTATCGGGCACGGTGGCACCGGCGCGTGCCGGGCAGTTGCTTGGAATGGCCGGCGGGCGCGCCGAGGATCTCGCCCGCGCCATGCCGGTATTCGAACAGTTCTGCCGCCGGGTGGTACATCTCGGCCCACTTGGTGCCGGAACGACCATGAAGATTGTGCTGAATATGCCGATGGCGATCTTCTGGGCCGGCCTGGCCGAATCGCTGGCGATCGGCACGCAGCACGGCCTTAATATGGCGCAGATGCTCGATATCTTCCTTGATTCGCCGGTCGCCCTGCCGGCATTGCGTGCTAAAGTGCCGATCATGCTCGGCAACGACGACCAGGTTGCCTTTGATGTGACCGGTGTGCGCAAGGATCTGCTGGCAATGATGGCGACGGCGCAGGATGTCGGTGTGCCGACACCTGCCGCCGCTGCGGCGCTGGCGCATTTTGCGGCTGCGACTGCCGCCGGCTATGGTGAGCGCGATCTTGCCCTGATCGTCGAGTATCTCGGCGATCTAGCACGTCGCACCTTTCCTGCCGGCCAGAAGTTGCTCCCATGACAATCACCATGCGCTCGTATACCGGTGATGCCGATCGCCGGCGCATGCTTGATCTGGTGGCGGCGCTTCCGTCGCATGCCCTGCGCCGTAGCGCCGAGCCGTTTCGTCTCTGCTCGTGGGCGCTCGACAATCCAGCCAATGCCCAATTGTGGGAAGACAGCAGTGGCCGGTTGATCGGGTATGCGGTCTTGCAGCACCCCTGGCAGACCTTTGATCTCACCACGGGCGGTAGCCAACCGCAGATTGCGGCTCCGGCAATTACATGGGTCATAGAACGTGCTGCAGCGGTGGCGGCGATGTTTGATCGCCCGTTCCGGCTGTTTATCGATATTCGCGAGCGCGATCGCACCCTGGCTACGCTGGTGC
>CALLZL010000413.1 GCA_937859575.1 uncultured Chloroflexota bacterium | reverse complement strand
GTATCGCCGATGCTGAACGAAACAACTGCCGACTTGATAGTGATGCCGCGCTGCCGTTCCAGCGCCAGTGTGTCGGTCTGGGTGGTGCCGTCATCCACACGACCGACGGCCTTGATGACACCGGTGGTATAGAGCAGCCGTTCACTCAGGCTGGTCTTCCCGGCATCTACATGTGCCAGAATGCCAAGATTCAGTATCTTCATGCACGAGACTCGCTTCGTCTAGCTTCGTACCCGTATACATGCAACGAGTGCGAGAGCGCGATGGGAACGACAAACGGCCGCAGGCATGCCTGCAGCCGTTTTCTGGCGGCAGGTATGCTCATCCAGCCGCTCAAATTGGCGGCCGCCGAACGATACCCGTGGCCGCAAAAAAAGCGACCACAGGGCTGCTAAACGCCCGTGGCCGCTTGTATGATGTGAGCATACGGCATCACCGACACAGGCCGATCAGCCGTGTGGGTTGCCGCACATTACGAGGAACGAAGGTGCCGGTCACCAGGCGCACTTACAGCAGGCGCTCACCACAATGTGTGAGAAGCCCGAAATTGTAAGTTGCTGCTGCCATGCGATTCCCTTTCGTGCATAACCGATACGTTATTCGTGTGCTGAGTGTATCACGCCGGCTCGGGCAGTCAACTCGTCCAAAAGGCGGATCATTCCCCGGCTCCGGCCGAAGGTGCGGTCGTCGCACGTTTCGCGAACCCATGCTCAATGTGCATTGCAGCCCGGCAACAGGTAGCATATACTTGCGCGACATGAGCATCATCTTTCTGTTTATCGATGGGGTCGGCCTGGCGGCGGCCGGTGCCGACAATCCGCTGACCACTGCACCGATGCCGCTGCTGCAGCAACTGCTTGGTGGGCCGCTGGTGCACGAGCATACCCAGCGGCATGAGCGGCTGTTGCTGGCAGCAATCGATGCCACACTGGGGGTCGATGGATTGCCGCAGAGCGGCACCGGCCAGACGGCGCTGCTGGCCGGGGTGAATGCCGCCGTGCTGCATGGCCGTCATCAGCCACACTTCCCACCGACGGCGCTGCGGCCGCTGCTTGCGCAACGGAGTATCTTTCGGCGGGTGGTTGATGGCGGTGCACGGGCGACCTTTGCCAATCTGTTTGGGGCCCGTTATTGGGAAGCACTGGCGGCACGGCGCATCCGCCGTTCGGCGAGTGTGATTGCTGCTGAAGGTGCCGGCTTACGCTTCCGCGATGAACACGATTATGCCGCCGGCATGGCGGTGCCCTGGGATATCACCGGCGATCTGACGTTGACGCGTTCGACACCGCTGCTGCCGATCGAGCCACCGACGGCCGGGGCATGGCTGGCACGCCTGGCTGTTGATCACGAACTGGTCTTTTTCGAGACATTTCTGACCGATCTGGCGGGCCATGGCCGGCTGTCGATCGATACCGCTGCCGCACTTGTGCGCATCGATGGGCTGATCGGCGGTGTGCTGGCAACCATGCAGCCCCACGACACACTGCTGCTCACCAGTGATCATGGCAATCTCGAAAGTATCAGCGCTCCGGCACACACCCGCAACCCGGTACCGCTGCTGGTTGTCGGCGCAGACACAGATCGTTTTGCGCATGTCGCGAGTATTATTGATATAGCCGATGTCGTTGTGGCAGCGGTGGTTGCCCCTGTAGCATAAAGGGAACCCATGAAAGTCGCGGTGGTCTATAACCCGCTCTCCGCCGAATCGACCCGGCTCTCGGCGCATGTCGCCGATTGGCTGCGCACGCGCTATATTGATGTCTGGCGTGGTGTATCGCACGAAGGGCGCGGCAGTGGTGCACTCGAATGCAGTGATCTGATTGTGGCGCTGGGTGGGGATGGTACGGTGTTGCGTGCGGCACGCCTGGCCATCCGCTGTGATGTGCCGGTGCTGCCGGTGGCACTCGGCCACCTGAATTTTATGGCCGAACTGACGCCGGAAACGCTCTATAACGGCCTGGATACATTTCTCAACGGTGGTGGCTGGCTCGACAAACGAACCATGATCGAGGCGACCGTACGCCACCGCGATGGCGAAACTCATGCAGCGGTCGTTGCGTTGAACGAGGTGCTGGTGGCGCGCGGCGAGATCAACCGTGTGCTGGTGGTTGATGTCGAGGTGTATGATGCCCATGTGACCACCTACCACGCCGATGGGGTGCTGGTCGCAACCGCCACCGGATCAACGGCCTATGCGCTGGCGT
Source organism: uncultured Chloroflexota bacterium (assembly GCA_937859575.1). Lineage (GTDB taxonomy): Bacteria > Chloroflexota > Chloroflexia > Chloroflexales > Roseiflexaceae > CALLZL01. The sequence continues at coordinate 4,383 of CALLZL010000413.1, read as the reverse complement.
CGGGTGGGCCGATCATTGACCCACGCTCGCAGGCGCTGGTGCTGGTGCCGGTTGCCGCTCACCTGACAACTATTCCATCGCTGGTGTTGCACGAGGATGCTCAGGTGACGCTGACGGTGCGTAGCCGCCATCCGGCGGCCTTCGCTGCCGATGGCCGCGAGCCGATTGCGCTCCACGATGGCGATACCGTGGTTGTGCGGCGTTCGCAGCAGACATGCACCTTCGCACGGGTGTATCCGCCGAGCACCTTCTATGCCCGCCTGCCGCAGCGCCTGCGTCGTGATCCATAATCACCGGTATGGTTGACGGTAGTGCCGAAGTATGATGCTCGATTCAGAAAGGAACAATCATGATCCTCTATACCACACTTGGCGAACGACATGCCGGCGATCTTGGCATGATTCTGCCGCACGAGCATGTGTTTGTTGATCTGCGCACCCCGGATGTGCCGCACCACGGCGAGGCTGAGGTGGCCGATGTGATCGCCCTGATGGCCCCCGAGATCGAAAAAGCGCGCCAACTGGGCATCACCGCGCTTGTCGATTGCGCACCGGTCGGAGTCGGCCGGCGTGCCGATATACTCCAGGCCGTCTCAGAGGCAACACAGTTCCCGCTGGTAGTGCCGACCGGGATCTACCGCGAGCCATGGGTGCCGGATTGGGCACATGCCGCCAGTGAAGATGAGCTGTACGAGTGGATGCTGGGCGAACTGAATGGAACCATCGCCGGGAGCGATGTGCGCGCCGCATGGATCAAACTGAGTGCCGGCGACGACGGCCTGACGGCATGTGAGACGAAGATCCTGCGTGCCGCCGCCCGTGCGGCGGCGGTGGTCGATGCCACAATCGGCAGCCACACCATCCGTGGCCGGGTCGTGGCCGATCAGCTTGCTATTATCGAGGCGAGCGGGTATCGGCCGCAGCGCTTCATCTGGATCCATGCCAGCGCCGATACCCTCGAACAGAACCTGGAAATGGCCCGGCGCGGTGCATGGATCGAGTACGACTGGATCGGTGATGAACGAACTGATGCCGATTTCATCCGGCGTATTCTGACACTGCTTGATGCCGGGTATGGCGCACAACTACTGCTCAGCCACGACCGTGGCTGGTATGATGTCGGCACACCCGGCGGCGGCACTCCGCGACCCTATACGTATATCAGCGAGTACTTCCTGCCCAGGCTCCGGGCTGCCGGTGTTGATGATGCAACGATCCAGCAGCTGACGCACACCAACCCGTTTCGGGCTTATGCGCGCCCATAACCGATGCCCAAACCCGCGCTTCTACCGGCGCGACGAAGCCGACCTTAAGCACGTGCAAACGCTGAAAGACGCGGCAAAGAACGCGCAGCCAACATGGCCACTTTGACATCTGCTGCTCGCTATTGTACAGTGTACCTGTACAGAGTGGAGATACCTCGCATGACTATTCAGACGACCTATACCCAAGCACGAGCACAGCTTGCATCGCTCCTTGATGCCGCCACTAAGGATCGCGAGATCATCATCATTCAGCGGCGGGGCGAGGAAGATGTGGCGCTTATTGCGGCTGACGAGCTCGCGGGATTACTGGAAACCGTGCACCTGCTGCGCTCGCCACGGAATGCGGAACGACTCTTGACCGCCTTGGCCCGTGTCCGGAGCGGTGACGGCCTCCCACAAACCATCGACGCATTCCGCCGTGAGCTCCAGCTTGACGATGCCGAATAGATTGCGCGACCGTGATGCCGTCTTTCAGCCAGAGTTCCGCGAGGACCTGCGCTATTGGGTCGAGACTGATCGGCGCACCGCGCTGCGGGTGTTCACGCTCATTGAAGCCATCATGCGCGATCCCTTCGATGGAATCGGCAAGCCTGAACCCTTGAAATATCTCGGGCCAGGGGTGTGGTCACGCCGGATAACCCAAGAACATCGCTTAGTCTATTCCGTCCAAGACACACGCATCGACTTCTTGCAGGCCCGCTATCATTATTCGTAGCAGCCGCTCGCTGAATGCCAGACCAATCGGCAGATCAGAGCGCCTGGCGCTCTTTGCTCTCGCGTTTGCGTGAGGTGCTGGCCGGCAACTCGGCTCGCAGCAGGCTTCCTTCAACAATCGATAGAAAGGTGCGCCGATCGGCGGCCCGTACGATCGCCTGCTCGTGGGCGCGTGCCAGCGCCACCGGGTACCCCTGCCCTTTCATGCACTGGTCGTAGATCACACTATGGATCAGATCAACCTGTGCGGGTGCTTCGGCAACCCAGCGTGGGATCTCGACACGTGCAACTTCGCGGCCGACCCGCATGTAAAAGAAGTGGATCAAGTGTGGCCAATAGGCTTCGACATTCACCCGCGACATCGAGGCGAAGAGTGGGCCACGCTGCCCTTCATCCAGGATATCGGCCAGAACCTCGGCATCCGTCAGCCCCTGGCATGGCGCACACGATGGCTCGCGCCCGGCGGCTGCATCACTACAGGTGCTGCAGACCGCACCACGCTCACTGCGCAGATCGACATCGGGGCAGAGCATGAGCCGGATGGTACCGAGCACTTCAGGGGCACGCGGCCGGCTGATATATGAGGCAACCGGAACACCACGCTCGCGCATGGCGTCGAGATAGCCGAGATATGGGGTGAGAAAACGCTGCTGGACCAGCTTCTCGGCACCGGCGAGTGTCCAGCGTACCAGTGTGCCGTCCTGTAATGCGAGCGAAGGGGTGCCGCCACGCAGCAGCAGGAACTCATCGGCGAGATCGACAAGTGCCAGCCCTTCTTCGAGATCACGGCGCGCACTCAGGTAGTTGCCCTCGATCGGAATGCGCCGCACCCCATCACTAATATACAGGTCGTCGTCGCGATAGTAGAGCATTGGCTGCGCCGTGAGCCGGGCCGCTGGTTGTGTGCCGTAGCGCAGAAAGACCCGCCCGATATTGATGACATAACATGCCACCATGCCATGGCGCTCAACATCGATCTGCGACCCGTCGCTCGCAATCAGGGCATAGTCGGCCGGCAGCGGCGGCAGATCGCGGGTGGTGTTGAGCGGCTCGACCGGCCGTGCCAGCAACCAGGCGGAGGTCTCGCGGCTGAGATCGACAGCCGTGGCCCATTGGTGATACTGATCGGCTTCTTCGAGGTAGCGGCCAAGCGCCAGGGTCTGCCGATCGTTACGATGACCGACTTCGGAGGCCAGCGCACCGCTCATGCTGCGAATCTGGCGGCTCAGCGCCGTCAAGTCGAGCGCCATCGGCTACTCCTGTATTATGCGAACATACTTTCGTATGGAGCATAGTTGACATACCTGCGCCTGTCAAGCTGCTACCGCTGCGTCGAAGCTGCCGGATCACGCATCCATGCGGCTGAGCCAACGCTGCGGATCGCGGATCTCTGCCATGGTCGGCAGGTTTTCGGCGCGTTCCCAGACACGGTTGGCATAGGCGCGACCGCGCGCCGCGACGACCGCATTGAAGAAGGCTTCGCCCTGCTGGTACTGCGCCAGCTTCAGATCCATCCCGGTCACACGGTTGAAGAGCTCTTCGATCACCGGCCGGCGCAATTGGCGTACTTTGATCCGTTCTTCGATCTGCTGATATTCGGGCAGGAGCCGCGTACCGATTGCATTCATGGTGTGGTTTGAATACCCTTCCACAATCGACATAAGCGCCTGGATGCGATCGAAGATCTGCCGTTGTTGGGGTGTCAGCATCATCTCGATCCAGTGACGATCGATCGGTTCGCGGGCAGCGATACGTTCGAGTAAGCCGATCATTCCGCCACTGAGGCTGGTCAGTTGATCCGACACCTGGCTCAGAAATTCGCGCAGCAGTTGGTTGAAATAGGGCCGCACCCATGGAAAGGCTTCGAACTGAAAGACATGAGTGGTTTCGTGCAGGGTGATCCAGAGCCGGAAGTCGGCATCGCCAAGGCCAAGCTGCCGCTGCACCATGGCAATATTCGGCTCGACGAAATAGAGCGCACCGCGCTGCTCAGGGTCGGGCGAGAGCAGGCTCAGATCATACTGCCCCAGCACACGCCGCGCCAGGTAACCGAGCAGTGCGCCAAGCTGTGTGCCGACAATCCGGCCGTTGATTTCGCCGAAGAGCGCACCAAGCGCACCATGGCGCGCGGTCGCATCGCTATACAGTTCTTCGATCGGATCGAATACTGCACCGAATGAGGCGACATTTGCCTCAAGCCATTCACGCCGGTCAACAACATACACCCGGCTGATCGGTGCCGGCAGCTGTGCCCCCATGTATTCGGCGATCAATGGTTCGCTCTGGCGCACCATCGCGGCATACTGCAAACTACGGCCGGTGCGATCGATCAGCGGTGCTTGATCCGATTGCGACACAAGCTGTGCGATCCGGCGTGCCTGTTCCCAATCGACGGCACGTGCCGG
>CALLZL010000412.1 GCA_937859575.1 uncultured Chloroflexota bacterium | reverse complement strand
GCCGGGGCCCTCGCCCGCAGGAGGGCCAGCATCCACACGAGGGGCGGCCCGGGGCGGCGCGGGGGGGGGAGAGGAGCGGCCCCCGAGGCGCCGGCGAGCCTGCCGCCCGAGGTCACCTCGGGAAGCCCTCTATCATTCGAGCCGGATACCTGGCGAACCGAGCGGTACGACACCATGGCCGGCGGTGATCGCATCGAGTCGGATCTGGCTGCCATCGTAGCGCATGCCACCCTGCAGCGGCATCTGCACCATGAACAGCGGCGTGTCGAGATCGACGAACTGGAAGCCGCCCAACCCGGCCGCGAAACAGGCCGATACCGTCATCGCCAGCGTTGACTCAACCATGCCGCCGATCATCAGCCCGAGGCCGCTACTGCGCGCCACCGCCGCAATATCGAGCGCTTCCACAATGCCGCATTTCATCAGCTTGATATTGACGACATGCATGGCACGCTCGTTTGCCAGTGCCAGCACATCGGCGACACCGGTTACACTTTCGTCGGCGGCAACGCGCACCCCACCCCAGCGGCTGACCTGGCGCAACCCGCTGTAATCCGATCCGGCTACCGGCTGTTCGAAGAGCACCGGCCGGATCCCACGTTCGTGTAGTAACGCCAGCAGCTGCAATGCGCTATCGGCAGTATAGCCGCCGTTGCCGTCGAGGATCAGTGGTGAGAAGGGCGCAACCGCGTGGATGGCGCGCAGGCGATCCAGATCGAGCTGGAGATCACCGCCGCCGATCTTCACCTTGATCGTCGTGATACCACGCGCCAGAATATCATGAGCAGCAGCGGTCGCCGCTTCGACCGAACCGGTGGTGATCGTCATGTCGGTCTCGAGGCTGGTCGTCGCACCGCCGAAAAAGGCCCACAGCGGCAGAGCGGCACGCCGCAGCAGGGCATCGAGGATCGCTGTTTCGATCGCACAGCGTGCCGAGCCGACTAGCGCCTGCGCGGCTAGTGCCGCTGCAATTGCCCGCCATTCGCGCACATCGGCTCCTTCGACGATCACCCGCGCCGTTTCCAGCGCCATCCGCGCTCGTTCGGGGGTTTCACCATTGAAGGCTGCAAATGGCGCTGCCTCGCCATAGCCGCAGGTGCCGTCATCCAGTTCCACCGTCACCAGCAGGTTGCGCGCTTGCTCTTGCGCGCCGCCGGCAATGCCGAACGGCTCGTGAAGCTCAATCGTCATGTCTTCGACAAACAGATGCCGGATGGTGGTAGGTACCATGTCGATCTCCTTCACTCCACATTGCGGCGTTCTGGCGGTAGAAACCAGGCTAGCAGAAAACCGGCAGCGACCAGTACCAGCAAGGCGCGCAGGGCAAACTCAAGCCCGAAGACATCGCCGATTGCACCGGTGATCGGCACACCAATCGCCCCGGTGACGAACCCAAGACCCAGAATCATACCGGATGCCATGCCGGCCCGGTCGGCCATGAGTTGCTGGGCATTGATCAACAGCAGCGGCCCGGTGGCTGCAATACTCAGCCCGACAAGGGCGATCGTGAGGAAGGCGATCGGCCCGGTGAAGGCGGTATACAGCAGCAGCGCCGGAGCCAGTACCACAAATGAACCAATAATAACCAGCCGCCGGCCAAAGCGATCGGCGAGTGCTCCAGCCACTACCGCCCCGGCCGCATGCGCCAGCAGCAGGGTTGTCGCCAATGTACCATAGAAGGTTGGGCTGTACCCCTGCTGTGCATACCATGTCGGCGTGAAGGCCTGGACACTATACAACACGCCATTGACGCTCATCATCACACTGACCGTAATCGCGAGTGCGCGCCACGGGATCAGTTGGCGCGGGCGGCGATCACCGGCCATGCGGCGCGCCGGTAGCTGCGGCGTGTGGCGCAACTCCCATAGCATCCAGAGCGCCACGACCAGCCCCAGTATACACAGCCCGGCGGTTCCCTGTAAGCCAAACCGGCTAAAAAGTGCAATGCCGATCAACGGCCCGACCGCCACCCCCAGTGTGCCGCCAGTCACATACATTGCCATGGCGCGGTTACGTTGTTGCGGTGGAATAATCCGGTGGGCACTTAATGCGCCGAAGGGGTGGTAGGCGCCCGAACCAAGCCCGGCGGCCGCTGCGACCGCCACCACCAGCGGAAACGACCCAGCAAAGCCGATCGTCGCAAACACCAGGGCCGTCCAGAGTAGTGCCAGCCCGACATAGCGGGTGCCGAAACGATCCGCCAGCCAGCCGAAGAATGGCTGCGAAATCGCAGCACAGCCGGAGTAGGCCAGCAAGACGAGCCCGACGGTCTTGAGATCCAGGTCGAACCGGATGACCAGGAGCGGAAAGAGAACCGGCAGCACGCCGGAGTATGAATCAACGGCAAAGTGGCCGAGTGCCAGGGTGGCCAATGCCCGATAGCGCCCAACACCGGGCGTCGGTTCGGTGGCTAGCGTAGCCGATGGTGATTCCACACGAAGCCTTCTTGATCCAGCTGGCCGGGATGCACCAATAATGCATCAGGCCGATTTGAACGAACGGCGAATCTGTTCGCGCAGGGTATCGATCACCAGCAGGGTGCCGTCGTGCGCTTCAAAATACCAGTGTTCCCAGCCATTACAGCTGGTCCGGTTTCCGGCCCGTGCACCAATCGCATGGATCGAGCCGCGCTCGCCGTCGGCCCACCGTAATGATCCGTCGGCCAGTATCGTTGCCGCCTGCTCGCGTTGCCGATCGAAGTAGAGTTGCTGCCGGGGCAGCGGCGGCGCGTTTCGGAGCGGGGGGGGGACGGGCAGCCGTGGCGCGATCGGGGGGGTCTGTGCCCGCCGAGGTGCCTGGGCATCTTCCCCCGCTGCGGCAACCGCCGCGATCCGGGCGTGTGCAGCCTCGGCATAGTGCGGATCGCGTTCGATACCGATATAGTGCCGCCCGAGGCGTTTCGCCACCGCACCGGTTGTGCCGGTACCGAAGAACGGGTCGAGGATCAGGTCGCCGGGCAGCGAACTGCTCAGGATGACGCGGTAAAGTAGTGCTTCGGGTTTCTGAGTGGCGTGGAGTTTGCTTCCGTTGTGCATCAGGCGTTCGGCACCAGTGCAAATCGGAATCTCCCAGTCGCTGCGCATCTGCTTTTCGTCATTGGCCATGCGCATGGCGTGGTAGTTGAAGGTGTAACGTTTCTGATCACGCGACCGTTTGCACCACAGCAAGGTTTCGTGTGCATTGGTAAAACGAACACCACGGAAATTGGGCATGGGGTTGATCTTGACCCATACGATATCATTCAGGATCCAGAAACCGAGATCCTGCATAATCGCGCCAACCCGGTAGATATTGTGATACGAACCGATCACCCAGATCGTGCCGCTGTCGCGCAGCACACGCCGGCACTCCTGCAGCCATGCACGGCTGAAGCTATCGTAGGCAGCAAAATCGGCAAACTGATCCCACTCATCATCGACGGCATCGACAAGGGATGCATCAGGGCGCCACAGATCACCGCGCAGCTGCAGATTGTAGGGTGGGTCGGCAAAGATCAGATCGACACACTGATCGGGCAGTGAGCGGAGTATGTCGAGGCAGTCGCCCACATGGATGGTGTCGGGTTGCAGTTTATTCATTGATCAGGATGCTGAGAAACGATTCTATGCCCAGTGTAGCATACTTTACGAGGGCAGCACATCCGAGAGGCGGCGGACTTCGAGGCCCATTGCGGCAAAGCGATCGAGGATCTCGGGCAGTGCAGCGGCAGTTGCTTCGCTGCCGCAGTGCGCCAGGATGATCGCCCCATGCAGCTCTTGTACACTTAGGTGGTTGGTGATGCGCTCAACCAGGAAGGCAGGGGTTTTCGGCTCACCGACCGAATCGAGGCTGTCGAGGGTCCAGTAGATCGAGAGATACCCCTCACGCTGCACAACCTGCAGTACCCGGTCGTCGTAGGCGCCGAATGGGGGTCGGAAGAAAGGTCGGGTGCCGACCCCGGTGATCTCGCGCATGAGCCGATCGGTCTCGCGCAGCTCAGCCGCGATGGCATCGTCGTCGAGTTGCCGCAGATCTGGATGCGTGACGGTATGGTTGGCGATCTCGTGGCCGTCGGCAACGATCGCCCGCGCCAGTTCGGGATTCCTGCGGATCCAGTCGCCGGTCAGAAAGAAGGTGATCGTCACACCTCGCCGGCGCAGTGTCTCAAGCATCAGCGGCACCGGTGCCGCTGACGCGCCGGCGTCGAGTGTCAGCGCAACCCATGGCCGTTCGGCTGCACCACGTACCACCAGCAGCGATTCGTTGGCGACATCGGCCGACACATCGAACCGGGGGATGATCAGATCCCGACCTGCCGGTGGTTCGCCGGGCAGCAGGTTATAAGCAGCAATGGCTTCGGGCGAACTCCCGCTGCGTTGAGCTATGGCAGCCAGTGTGTCGCCCGGGCGTACCCGGTAGCCATGGTATGCCACAACAATTGGGGTGCTGGTGGGCACGGGGGTATCGGTGGGGTTCGGGGTGCTGGTGGGCACGGGGGTATCGGTGGGCGGCAACCGGGTTGCCGTTGCTGCCACCGCCGGTGTCGCCGGCACTACAACCGGCGAAACGGTGATACCAACATGTGTCGCCTCGGCCACCGGCACTGGATCGATCCTGTCGCGTTGCCCGATCAGATCACGCAACAGCCAGCCGAGCGCCATTCCGGCCGCCAGGGTCAGCAGAATAAGCAGCAGGCTTGTATTGCGTGGATGTTGTTGTGATCGCATTGGTGTGGGTTTCGTGACACTCCGCAGTGCGTGGTATCTCCAACGCTCTTCGCGTACCGCACTCCTGCGACTTTCCTATCGCGAAGTGCCGAAGCATTGCCGCATGCCTATGCTGGGAGCGCGGGCGCCCCACCCGCATGCGCACACGCTGTGCGTGATTCCAGCCATCAACCGTGCTGCATTTCGCTCTAGCGGCCTCGGCGTACCTGGGCTTTTGTCTGGATCGCCTCACGGAACTGGTCGATCCGGCGTGGATCACCGATCACCCGTTTCGGCACGACCGAGTAGAGCCAGTTGCCGTAGACAAACAGAAATACCTGATCGCTCTCCACGATCCGCCGATACATGCTCCATGGCCGGCTGGTGCGGTTGCCGCCGATGCGAAAGTGAGTTCCTTCGTCGTCGATCGTCGTTTCGTATTCCTCACGATGGGCAATACTGGTGCGGAAGGTCAGGTAGGTCATCAGGATCGGCATCGGATCGAAATAGGCGAACATGCCGAGCACAACCACCAGCACATGCAGGAACTGCGCACCACTGCTGAGAATCAGCCAGATACCGAAGAAGATCGTGAGCAGCCCGACAAGCCGATAGATCTGGTGCTTGCGGGTTGTTCTCTGATACACCCGGCAGGCATGCAGTATCTCGCCGAGTTCCTGTCTATAGCGTAAGGTCATCGATCCGATCGATGCATCAGTTGTCGCTACTGGTTGGCTCATACTGCTCCTCTATGGCGGCCTGCCGGCTATGGAATAACCAGTTCCTGACCGGGGCGAATCGTATCGGCCTGTGCGGGTGTCAGGTTATTGGCCTGCAAGAGTGCGGCCACCGTCACACCAAACTCCTCGGCAATCGAGCGTAGCGAATCGCCCGACTGAACAACATAGCGTCGAGATCCGGCCTGGGTCGTGGCGGCAGGCGCGGTTGTGGCCTCGGGTGTCGCCGTCGCTTCGGGCGTCGCCGTCACTTCGGGCGTCGCGGTTGGAATCACCGTCGGCACCAGCGGTGCAATCGTCGGCGGCGGAGTCGGCGTCGCGGTTGCAGCTACCGCCGGCGTCGTTGGGGTTGGTGGCGGCGGCAAAGTGGTGCGTGTGGCCGGCATATCAGCCTCCGGATCAAGCATGACCGGTGGCGGTCGGCCTTCGGTTGCCGCAGTATACGGCAGAAGAATGGTGAACCCGGCCACACGAACACTACCGATATCGCTGCGCGCCAGGATGAGCATGCTGCCGATCGCCAGGCCAAATACCAGCCCGGCGATCAGCTGCAACTGCCGGGCTGCGATCCGTGGTGCGAGCAGGCGGATCGCCACGGCCCCAACCAGCGGCAACAGCAGGGTACAGATCAAGAGCAGTAGCACAACAGCGGAAGGCATGGCGCTATCGATCACTCATGCGGGCAACGGTGACACCCTCGCCACCGTCGGCACCGCCGCCGCCGATCGAGGCGACCAGTGGATGGCTGGTGAGTATATCGCGCACCACCTGGCGGAGCGCGCCGGTACCTTTGCCATGAATAATACGCACGAACGGCAAACCGGCCAGATATGCATCATTGAGATACCGATCAAGTCGCTCCGGCACTTCCGCCACGCGCCAGCCACGCATATCGAGGCTGATCGCAACATCGGGCGGTGCAGCAGCCGGCGCGTGTGCGACCGGGGCAACTGCACTTCGGCGTGTCTCGCTGCGCTGCTTGTCGTTCTTCCGCTCACGCTGCAATTCTGCCAGGTCGGCGCGCATGCGGAACCCGCCAACCTGCACTTCGGCGGTTTGATCTTCAGTATCGATCGAGAGAATCTCACCACTCAACCCGACCGAACGTACTGTTACGCTATCGCCGATCTGAAGCGGGCGGGGGGCGGGCGGCCCGGGCGGCCCGCC